>JBCCAW010000104.1:0-13196 GCA_039814655.1 Myxococcota bacterium
GGCGATGTCGTCGAGGCGGCCCTCGCAGCCCGGCGCGGCCTCCTGCCAGGCGCCGCCGCCCTCGATGGCGAGCGGGTCGATGGCCGTCGAGGTACTGATCACACCCTCGGAAATCGTTGAGCTTTCGCCCGCCGCACAGCCGACGGCGAGAACGCACACCCATCCGATTGTAGAAACGCAGCGCATCATTGCAGCATCCTCATGAGGACGTTCGGAGGTCAGTATGACCCGAGTTTGCGGATCCGCCCAGTCCGTATTGCTTCACGAGCTGCGAAAGCCGTGGACGCTTCATTCCGAGGAGCTTGGCGGCGCGCGTGATGTTGCCCTCTGTCTCCGCGAGGGCGCGGACGATGCACTCGCGCTCGATGATCTTCTTCATCTCCAGCAGAGAGGTGCTCCCCTCCTTGATTCGGGCGTAGATCGTGTCCTCCGGTGGTGCGCTCGGAGCCGGTGCCGGCAGCGGGCTCTCGTGGAGGTCCGTGAGCTCGAAGGTCTCCGCGAAGGCCGCGAGATCCTGGCGCGTCAGCGTCTCCCCCTCGGCAAAGAGCGTCGCGCTCCGCAGCACGTTCTCGAGCTCGCGCACGTTGCCCGGCCATCGGTGGCGAGCCAGCAGGGCCAGGACCTCCGTGGAGCAGCGCTTCGGCGTCTCCCCGCGCTCCTCGGCGACGCGCTGCAGCAGCTTCCCACAAAGCTCCGGCAGGTCGTCCGGGCGCTCCCGGAGCGCGGGCACCTCCACGCTCACGCCGCGTAGGCGATAGTAGAGGTCTTCGCGGAAGGTCCCGGCTTCGACCATCTTCTCGAGGTCCCGGTGCGTGGCCGCGATGATGCGCACGTCCACGCGGATGGGGGTCGTCCCGCCCACGCGCTCGAACTCACGCTCCTGGAGCACGCGCAGGAGCGCGACTTGCGTCTTGGCCGAGATGTCGCCGATCTCGTCGAGAAAAAGCGTGCCGCCATCGGCCAGCTCGAAGCGGCCTTTCTTGCGTGCGCTGGCGCCGGTGAACGCTCCCCGTTCGTGGCCGAAAAGCTCGCTTAGCAGCAGCGTCTCCACGAGGGCCGCGCAGTTCACCTTAACCAGGGGCTTGTCGCGGCGCGGCGAGTGGCGGTGCAGGGCTTCGGCGATGAGCTCCTTGCCCGTCCCGCTCTCGCCCCGCACCAGCACCAGGGCGTCGGAAGGCGCCACCTTGTCGACCACGGTCAGCATGCGGACCGTGGCGGGGGAGGCGCCGGCGATGTCCGGGTAGCGGCGGTCGAGCTCCGCCGAGCGCGCGCGCTGCGCCGGGGCCGACGCCGCCACACGCTTCGGCTCGGTCTTGGCGGACGCGGCCACCAGGCCCTCGGCGCGCTCGAGGGCCACGCGCGTCGGCCGCCGGGACCAGCTGTGGAGCGCCTCCGGGGGCACCCGCCGGGAGAGCATGGTCTCGATGCCCTGCGCCTCTTCGAGGCTTCGGATCGCCGCGTCGGCTTCTCCCTGCTCGCAGAGCACGTGCACGAGGCGAATCAGCGCTTCCAGGCGGAGCTCGTCGTCGTCCGCGGCGGCTTCGGCGAGCCGCGCCGCGCGCCGGGCTGCCAGCGCCACGTCACCGCCGCTCGCGCGCTCGAGGTCCACGGCGGCGATGGCCACCTCCGCCTGACGCTTGGGTGAGGGGTCCGGCGGTAGCGCGGCGAGCGTGGCGCGCGCCTCGCCGACGCGCCCGGCCCGGAGGTGCAGCTTGAGCAGCTCGAGGTGCGGCTCGAAGGTCGACTTGCCAAGGTCGCCGAGCATCTCGAGGCTCTTGCGAATGGCCGGCTCGGCCCGGTCGTCGCGGCCCTCCGCCGCGTCCACGCGGCCTCGGAGCAGGAGCACCTCCGCCGCGAAGCTCGCGGGCAGGTCCGAGCCGCCCACGTGCTGGGCGAAGTCGCAGAGTGCCCGGGAGCGCTGCGCGTCCCCGAGGGACAGGTAGAGCTCGCCGAGGTTGATGCCGACGCGCGTCAGCATGGCCCGGTTGCCGAGGTGCTTCAGCAGCGCGACGGCCTGATGGTAGTGATCGAGGGCTTCGGCGTAGTGGCGCTGAAGGTGCGCCAGCACCGCGAGGTTCTCCGTGGCGATGGCGCGCTCGCGCGAGTCGTTGACGTCGCGGGCCACCTGCACGGCCTCCGTAAAGCAGCGCTGCGCCTCGAGCAGCTTCTGCTGGCGAAGCTGGGCGACGCCGAGGTTCGTGAGCGCCTGGGCCTCCTGGTGGCCTAGGCTGGCCTCCCGGGCGAGGCGTTCGTTCTGATGAAAGAGCTCCTCGGCTTCGGCGGGCTCCTTGCGCGCCAGCGCGACCTTGCCGAGCGTGTTCCGCGCGTGGAGCTCGAGGCGAACGTCCGAGAGGCCCGTGGCGCCCTCGGCGGCGCGGCCGGCCCAGCGCTCGGCTTCATCGTAGCCGGCGCGCACGTAGTGCAGCTCCGCGAGCTGCGCCTCCACGGTGACCTTGGTGACCGGGTCGTTGGCCGCGCGGGCCAAGGCGTGGGCTTCTTCCAGGCGCGTCGCCGCTTCGTCGGGCTGGCCGGCGAGGGTCAGGAGTCGGCCGACGCGATGCGAGGCCACGGCGTCCTCGGGGCTGGCCGCGCGGACCACCTCCGCGTGCTCCAGCGCGCGCCGGTACTCGCCGACGACGCGGTAGAGTTCGGCGAGGTGCTGGTGCAGGGCAACCGGGCCATCGCCCTCCGTTGCCGCCAACACCCGCTCGAGCAGCGCGGCGCCTTCCGCGTGGGCGTGCCGACCCGCCAGGGCCCGGGCTTCATCCAGCGCCAGCTCGAGCGCCTGGGCCGTGTCACCGGCCGCCAGCGCATGGGACGCGGCCGGGCCCGAGCCATCGGTGAAGCGCTCCGCGCAACGTCGATGAAGCTGCTGGCGACGCTCGCGCGCGATGCGCGCGTAGGTCTCCGCGCGCTGCCCGTCGCGGCCGAAGGAGAAGAGCATGCGCCCGTCGAGGATGGTGCGGTGCACGAGCTCGCACTCGGCGAAGGCGTCGCGGGCCACGGTTTCCGGGTTGACTTCCGCCACCTCGGCGAGGAACGCCAAGCCCGTGGGCCGCTGCACCACGGCCAGCGCCTCCAGCAGATGACGCGCGTCCACGGGCAGCCGGTCGAGGCGACGCTCGAGGTAGGTCGAGGCCGAGAGCGGGTCGGCCTCCAGCAGCAGCTCCACGGCCTCGGGCAGGCCGCCGGTTCGCTGGAGCACGCGGCGCACGGTGTTGGGGTCCGCCAGAAGCGCGCGGAGCCCGTCCTCCGCCAGCGGTCCGAGGCGCACGATGCTCGCCGCCTCGTGCTCCCGGAGATGGGCCAGGCGCGCCAGGTCGCTCCCGTCGCCGGTGACCACGCTCGCGACGAAGAGGGCCTTCAGGCTGCGCTCCGGGCTCACCGATTCGGCCCAGGGGCCGGAGCCATCGAAGAGGAAGCTCACGAGCTGAAGCGTGGCTTCGTCCGCGCGCTCCAGATCGTGGAGGATGATCACCGGAGGACGCACGCGGGCCACGTCCCGGAGCAGGCCGCGCACGGCGCCAAAGAAGCGAAGGCGTCGCTCCCGAGCTTCGCGCGAACCGCGGCCTTCGCGAAGCGCCAGGTCGTCGCCGGCGGCCTCGTGCCGGTGCCAAAGCGGGTGGCAACCGTCGAAGCAGCCGAGGTCGCGAAGGTCGATGGTGGGCTGCAGGCTCATGTCCGACAGGAACGCGAGGGCCCGGTCGACGATGGCCGCGAAGGGCCCGAAGGATTGCCCCGGCTCGCAGCGCCCTTCGAAGACCACCCCGCCTTCCAGCCGAAGCTGCGACCGAAAGGCCTCGAGGAGCCGGGTCTTTCCCACGCCTGAAGGCCCCTCGACGATGGCGAGGCGCTCGCCGCCCTGGCGGCACTCCCGGTAGAGCTCGGCGAGGCGGCCGAGCTCGGCTTCACGTCCGAGGCAGCGCGCGGCCGAGGCCGTGCGTCGCGGCGCCGTGGCCGCTTCGTGGGAACCCGACGCCGGTGCCGGTACGGGGAGCGTCGGATGTACCGTCACGACCGGGCCTCGCGCAGGACCGCGTTTGGAGTCCGACGCCGCCCGGCCTGGCGGGCGTGCGAAAAGAGACGGTCATCCACCGAAGGGGAGTGTGAGGCCCCGTTCAGGTGTCAGCAAGACGCCGGGTGTGCCCTGCGGTCCCGGCCCGACGTGCGTTCCCTGTCGTGTCGGGTGGCGATGGAAGCCCGCGAGCCCCTCTTGGTCCCCTGCTCCGTAAGGAGACTGACGAGGGAGCGCGCGCGGCCAGGCCTCGCGCCACGCGGGCCGTTCGCATTGGAACGCGTGCGGAATCTAACGGTCGCGGTAGTCGTCTGCCCGGATGCCGTAGCGATCGAGCCACCGGTGAATCTGCATGCGGGCCTTGCCCAGCGCGCGGCCGACCGCGGCCAGGTTGCCGCCGTGATGCTCGAGGAGGGCCCGGAGCTCTTCCTCGGACGGCGCCGCCCGCCGGCGCCCGCCGACCGGCGTGCCCGGCGCCGTCATGTCCCCGGCGCTGAGCGCCGCCGCCGCCTCGGCGCGCTGGCCGTGCCCGTCGAGGCTACGCTGAACGGGCCCCGGGAGCTGGGCGAGGTCCAGCACGTCGCCCTCCGCGAGGGCGAGGGAGAGCTTCACCGCGCTCTCGAGCTCGCGCACGTTGTAGGGCCAGCCGTAGTGGGCCAGCGCGAGCATGTAGGAGAACGTCGGGGTGGCGGTCTCCCGGCCGGCGCGCGCGAGAAAATGGCGCACGAGGCGGAAGGTGTCTTCCCTCCGCGCGCGGAGCGGGGGCAGCGGCAGCACGACTTCCCGGAGCCGGGCCAGGAGGTCCCCACGAAAACTGCCTTCGGACACCCGGGCCTCGAGGTCCCGGTGCGTCGCGCACACGACGCGCACGTCGACGGGTTCGGGGACCGTGGCGCCGAGCGGGAGGACCTCGCGCTCCTGGAGCACGCGCAGCAGCTTGGCCTGCGCCTCGAGGGGCATGTCGCCGATCTCGTCGAGGAAGAGCGTGCCGCCCTGGGCGGCCCGGATGAGCCCCGGTTTGTTGCCCGTGGCGCCGGTGAAGGCCCCCTTGCGGTAGCCGAACAGCTCGCTCTCGATGAGGTGCGCGGGCAGCGCGGCGCAGTTGATCGCCTGAAAGGCCCCGCGGCGACCGGCGAGGCGGTGAAGCTCGCGCGCCACGAGCTCCTTGCCTGTGCCGGACTCACCGCTGACGACCACGCTGAGCTCCGTGCGCGCCACCTTGTCCAGGCGGCCGATGAGCGCGTCGAGCTGATAGCCGCCCACGAGCGACGAGTCCCGGACGCCGTGGGTGAGGGGCCTTCGGCTCTCGGTCACCCCGCCCGCGACGGGGTAGGCGCCGTAGGCGTAGATGGCCCGGGCGGCGTAGCGAAAGAGCGTGTCGCCGACGCGCACCACGTCGTGGTCGGTCAGCCGGTGCGCCTCGGTCCGGCGCCCGTTGACCACCGTTCCGTTGGTCGAGCCCCGGTCGAGAATCCAATAGCCGTCGGCTCTGCGTTCGACGCTGGCGTGATGGCGGCTGACCGCCGCCTCCGGGATCGAGAGCGTGTTGTCGGGCTCTCGGCCCAGGGTCGTGACCACGCCAGCGAAGGGCAGGGCCGCCGGGAGCGTCTCGTAGAGCCGCGAGAAGAGCAGGACGAACCCCGGCGTGGGGTCGCTCTCCGCGTCGACGCGGGGGACGGCCTCGACGGACGCCGTCGTGAAGCCTCGCCTATCGCTGACCATCGCGCGGCCCGAGCCTATCACCCCGCTGCGGCGAGCGCGGCGGCGAGGGCGTCGACGGTGTCGACGAGCTCGCCGGGAGTAAAGGGCTTTCGCAGCATCTGGTCCGCGCGCGTCACCAAAGCCCGGGGGGCCGCGTCGCCGGTCATCAGCACGCTCCGATGCACGCGCCCCCCGCGCAGCAAGGTCAGCAGCAGGTCATCGCCGCGCGCGTCCGGGAGCGAGAGGTCGATGAGCGCGATGCCGAAACGCGCGGCCTCGTTCACGCCGCCGGGGAGGAGCGGCGCGGCGGAGGCGTGCGCGGTGACCGCGTAGCCGCGCAGCTCGAGGCTGGTGCTCACGAGCTCGCGTAGCGCCAGGTCGTCTTCGACCACCAGCACCCGCGGTCGCGACGACGTCGTGCCCCGCACCCGACGTTCGCTCTCCCGCGGCGCCTCGACCAGACGCGGAAAGGTCACGCGAAAGACCGTGCCGCCGCCCTCGCCGGCGCGCACGGCCAGCGTGCCTCCCGCGGCCCGGACCGTGCGATCGACGAGATGCAGACCGAGGCCCGTACCTCCGGAGCGACCGCTCGCGAAGGCGCGGAAGGGGTCGGTGAGATCCGGAGGGAGCCCGGGACCGTCATCGCGGATCTCCACCACGGGGCTTCGCTTCGCGGGGTCGAGGCCCACGACCAGGTCGACGCGGCCGCCCTCGTGGGCGCCGAGCACCTGCACCGCGTTCAGCGTCAGGTTCCACAAGACCGCGAAGGCCTGGTGGCGTGGCAGGTCCGCCCCGACGCCATCCGCGCCCCCGGCCTGGACGCGCACCCCGCGCGACCGGGCTTCGAGCTGCAGGAGGCGAGCGACCTCTTCGGCGGCTCCGCGTAGGTCGCGGCAAGGGGGCCCCTCGTCCGGAGCGGGCCGGCCCGCTGCCGTGGCGAGCAGCTCCCGCGCCGACGCCTGAGCGTTCTTGGCCGCAGAGGCCATCAGCGCCAGCCCTTCCCGGGCCTCCGGGGCCGGAGAACCGGCGCCGAGGCGCTCGGCCCAGCCCACGATGGCGCCAAGAGCGTTGGCCAGCTCGTGGGCCGCGCCGGCCGCGAGCACGGAGGCCGAGAGGTCCGTGGTCGCTGCCCCGCTGGCCGGGCCCACGGCGACCTCGAGGGTGCCCGCGGAGCGCTCCACGAGCACGGCCCGGCCCGCCTTGGTGACCCAGCGATGCTCGCCGTCCGGGAGCCCCTCGAGGGCCTCGGCCTCGGCGTCGGCCAGCTCCGCCACGCGGGCGAAGGTCGCCTCGTCCCCGTCGAAGGCGCGGAGGCGCTCCCATCCCGCGTGGCTCTCGAGCCAGGCGAGGAGACCAGGGGCGGGGCCGGGATGGATCGTGGAGCTCAAGGGAGAAAGCCCAAGCCGAGACGCGACGCGGCCGCGGCGAAAGGGGGTGCCATGGGGGTACGGCCCCCAGGCCGATTGTTCAATGCTACCGGAATCTTTCACCACATCCCGGGTGACGTCAACGCCCCGAGGTCGGCGTCGGGTCTGCTACACCGGCGCCGTGCCTCTGGATGAATCGGACGTCCGCGCCGCCGCCGCGTTAGCCCGTCTCGCGCTGCGTGACGAAGAGGTGGAGACCTTCCAGCGGGACCTCGATGCGTTCCTGGCCCACGTGCGCGACCTCGAGGATCTCGATTTGACGGACGTTCCGCCGATGCTCGCGCCCCACGCGGAGGGGCCGCGGCTTCGCGCGGACGAGCCCCGGGAGAGCCTGCCGCGCGAGGCGGCCCTCGCCGCGGCTCCGGCCCATGATGGGGAGAGCTTCGTGATGCCTGCGGCGATCCGCTCCGGGACCGATCGCGACGGCGGCGGAGCGGAGCGTTGAAGGCGGACGCCCTGCTCGCGGCGGGCGTCGTGGCGTGTGCCGGCGCCGTCCAGGAGGGGCGGGTGAGTGCCCGGGCGCTGACGGAGGCCTCCCTCGCGCGCTGCGCCGCCGACGCGCACGGGGCCTTGCTCCACGTCGACACCGAAGGCGCGCTCGCCGCCGCGGACCAGGTCGACGCGGCGCGGCGCGGCGGCGCGAGCCTGGGCGCGCTCGCGGGCGTGCCCGTCGTGGTCAAGGACAACCTCTGCACCCGCGGCGTGCCCACCACGGCGGCCACGCGCCTCCTCGAAGGGTGGGTGCCTCCCTACGACGCCGCCGCCGTGACCCGGCTCCGGGCGGCCGGCGCCGTGCTCGTCGCCAAGGCCAACCTGGACGAGCTGGCCATGGGCTCCTCGAGCGAGACGAGCGCCTTCGGCCCCGTCGCGAATCCCCTCGACCCATCCCGCGTCCCGGGCGGCTCGAGCGGAGGGTCCGCGGCGGCGGTCGCCGCGGGCCTCGCGCCGGGAGCGCTCGGTAGCGACACGGGCGGCAGCGTCCGGCAACCGGCAGCCTTCTGCGGCGTGGTGGGGCTGAAGCCCACCTACGGGCGGGTCTCCCGGCACGGGCTCATCGCCTTCGCGTCGAGCTTCGACGTGGTCGGCCCGCTCGCGCGCAACGTTCGGGACACGGCGCGGCTGCTCGCCGTCATGGCCGGGGCCGACGCGCAGGACGCGACCAGCGCCGACGTCCCCGTGGACCGCTATGAGCCGGCGACGGACGCCGGCGTGCGCGGGATGACCGTCGGGGTCCTCCGCTCCGCCTTCGAGACCGCGGACCCGAAGGTGGCGGCGGCGGTTCTGGAGCGCATCGCGCGCCTCGAAGGGGCCGGCGCGACGCTCGTCGACGTGCATCTCCCGCACGCGGCGCGTTCGCTCTCGGCCTACTACCTGCTCGCCCCAGCGGAAGCCTCGAGCAACCTGGCCCGCCTCGACGGAATGCGCTTCGGGCCGCGCGCCTCGGCCCGGGACCTCCGGGAAAGCTACGAGGCGACGCGGGCCCGATTCGGGCCCGAAGTGAAGCGGCGCATCTTGCTCGGCACCTTCGCGCTCCGGGCCGGCTATCGCGACGCGCTCTATGGACGCGCGCAACGGGTGCGGACGCTGGTGGCGCGGGATTACGACGCGGCCTTCGCGCGCTGCGACGTGCTCGCCGGGCCCACGGCCCCCACGGTCGCCTTTCCCCTCGGCGCCTTCTCCGGGGACCCCATGGCGATGTACCGCGCGGACCTGGAGACGCTGCCGGCCAGCTTGGCGGGTCTGCCGGCGATCAGCGTGCCGGCGGGGGCCGCCGACGACGGGCTGCCGGCGGGCCTTCAGCTCGTGGCGCCGGCGTTCCAGGAGAGCCGGCTCTTCGCGGCGGGGGCCGCGGCCGAGCCCGCTTGAGTCGGCCGCCAGCTTCGCCGAGCGGCGCATGACGGGCCGGCGTCCTTCGCACTGGGCGGTGCACGCGGGGCCTCGCCGCCGGCCTCGAGGGCCGGCTCAGGCCGCGCTCTCGCTACTGGGGCGGAGCGTCGGGAGCTCGTCGGAGGAGGCGTCGGCCTCGTCGGGCGCGACCACCACCCGGTTTCGGCCGGTCTCTTTCGCCTCGTAGAGGGCCTTGTCCGCGCGCTCGACGAAGGCCTCCAGACCCAGCCCGCGCGCGTAGCCGGCCACGCCGACGCTCGTGGTCACCTTCTTCGGCCCGTCCTCGAAGGCCGGCAGGGCCTCCACGGCGGCGCGGACCCGCTCCGCGGCCACGGCGGCTCCCGCGAGGTCCGTGTCCGGGAGCACGGTGAGGAACTCCTCGCCGCCCCAGCGGCCCACCAGGTCGACCTCGCGCACGGTGCGGCCGAGGGCGGCGGCGACGGCTTTCAGCACTTCGTCACCGGCGTTGTGGCCGTAGTTGTCGTTCACCGACTTGAAGCGGTCGATATCGCAAAGAAGCACGGAGAGTTGGTTTCCGTGGCGCGAGGCCCGGCGCATCTCCTCCGTGAGGCGTTCCGTGGTGCGGCGCCGGTTGGAGAGGCCCGTAAGCACGTCCGTGGTCGCCAGCCGGCGCGTGTCCTCGAGGAGGAGCATGGACTTCACCACGGGCCCGAGCGTGCGCGCGACGATGGTGGCCGTCCGTTCGTCCTGCGCGCTGACGCCCTTGTGGCCGCCGAAGAGAGCCAGCTCGCCGATGCGCTCACCGCTGGCCTCGATGGGGAAGCGGAAGGTCTCGCCGCTCGTGGGGACGTCCGCGTGCCGCGTGTCGTCCTTGCGCAGTACGGCGATGGGCTCGACCGGGGGCGGAAGCGCGATGGCGCCGCGCACGGCCAGGGAGATCGGCTCCGGACAGGGCGCGCGGGCGAGGAGCGCGTGGCTCTCGTCACCGCGCGATCCCTCGATGCGGAGAACGGCGTAGGCGCAGCCGATCACGTCGCCGAGGAAGTCCAGCGCGCGCTCGCAGAAGTCCCGGCGCGTCGACACATGGTCCATCAGGCGCTGGGCCTCGCTCATGACGACGGCGTCGTAGAGGTGCCGGTCCAGGACCTCCGAGAGCCGGGCCAGCGGGTCCACGCTCCGGGCCGTGGCCGGCCGCGCCTCCGTCGGCGCGCGGTCGGCGAGCACGCGCTCGATGGCCGGGAGCAGACCCGTCGCCATTCGTCCCTTGCCGATGTAGGCGTCGGCGCCGGCGCTCCGGCCCCAAAAGCGGCTGCGCGGATCGTCTTCGCCGGTGAGCAACACGATGGGCAGGTCGCGCGTGTGCGGGTCGCTGCGCAGCATGCGGCAGAGGTGCACGCCGCTGATGGCGCCCATGGTCACGTCGCTGACGACGAGGTCGAAGGGCGCGTGCATGGCGTGCCGGAAGGCCTCTTCGCCGTCCTGGGCCGTCGTCACCTCGTGGCCTACTTTGCGAAGCCGAAGCTCGACGGTTTTTCGGATCAGCGCGCTGTCGTCAACCACGAGCGTGCGGATCGCACGCGTGGGCGCACTTCGTTCGCCGACGTCCGTGGTTTCGCCACCCATGGGGGTCCCTTACGGTGGCTTCGGGCCGGCGTTGAGGGGTTCGCCTCCGCTGTCGCCTGGGGACCCTCCGCGCACGGGCTGCTACACCGGCCGCATGCCGGCCTTCGAAGCGGTCATCGGCCTCGAGGTTCATGCGCAGCTCTCCACGCGCACGAAGCTCTTCTGCGGCTGTGAGACGACCTACGGAGCGGCCCCGAACACGCAGGTCTGTGCGACCTGCCTCGGGCTTCCTGGCGCGCTTCCGGCGCCCAACGGCGCGGCACTGGCGCTAGCGGCACGCGCGGGTTTCGCCCTTGGATGCACCGTGGCGCGTGAGACGCGCTTCGACCGTAAGTCCTATTTCTACCCGGACCTGCCCAAGGGCTATCAGATCACGCAGCTCGCCCTGCCTCTGAACGAGGGCGGCGGGCTCGAGGTCGAGTTCGTCGAGGGCGCGCGGCGGATTCGCCTCGCGCGCATCCACGTCGAGGAGGACGCGGCCAAGAGCACGCACGAGGGCTCCGCCGGCGCGACGCTCGTGGACTTCAACCGCGCCGGGGTGCCCCTCGTGGAGATCGTCAGCGAGCCCGACCTGCGAAGCCCGGCGGAGGCCGAAGCCTATCTTCGGCAGCTCCGGGACGTGCTGCTCTTTGCCGGCGTGAGCGACGGCAGCCTGGAGGAAGGGTCCTTCCGCTGCGATGCCAACGTGTCCCTTCGCCCGGTGGGCACGGAGCCCCTCGGCACGCGCGTGGAGCTCAAGAACATCAACAGCTTCCGCTTCGTCCGGGACGCGCTGGCCTATGAGATTCGCCGGCAGGAGGCGCTGCTAGGTCGCGGCGGGCGCGTCGAACAAGAAACGCGGAGCTGGGATCCGGAGCGCGGCGAGAGCGCTCCGATGCGGGGCAAGGAAGACGCGGAGGACTATCGCTACTTCCCGGACCCGGACCTGCCGCCGCTTGCCCTTGGCGAGGCCTGGTGCGCCGCGCGGAGAGCGGAGCTGCCCGAGTTGCCCGTGGCGCTCCGGGCACGCCTGGTGGCCGAGCTCGGCCTGACGGAGGCGGACGCGGGGGTGCTCGGCGCCCATCCCGCGCTGGCGCGCTACCTGGAGGCCGCCGCTCGGTCCCTCGCCGCGGCCTCCGGGATTTCCTTGGCGACGGCCGGAAAGAAGACCGCCAACGTCGTCCAGGCCGAGGTGCTTCGGGACGTGCAGCTCCGCGGACACGAGGCCCGCTTTCCCGTGCCCGCGGAGGCGCTCGCCGCGTTGCTCGCGCTCGTCGAGGCGGGGACCATCAACGGCAAGATCGTCAAGTCCGTCCTTCCGCGCATGCGTGACGAAGGCCTCGACGCCGAGACCATCGTGGCCCGTGAAGGCCTGGCCCAAGTCAGCGACCGGGGGGCCATCGACGCGCTCGTGGCGGAGGTCATCGCGGCGCACCCGGCGCAGCTCGCGCAGTACCGGAGCGGGAAGAAGGCCGTCTTCGGCTTCTTCATAGGCCAGGTGATGAAGCGCTCGGGGGGCACGGCGAATCCCGGCGCCGTCAAGGACGCGCTCCACGCGACGCTCGATGCGGAGTGACGGTCTGGTGCGCGAGCGTGGACTCCGTTAGGAGGCGGGCATGACCGTGCCGACGCTCCCCTCGCTCTCGCGGCCGCCGCTCAGCCACACCGGACGTTCGACGCCCGGGAGCTTCTTCGCCGTCGAATACGACCCGGCGACGCGCGAGGTCGTGCTCCTCGAGCAACGCGCGCTGCCGGCCGAGGTGCGCTACGAGCGGCTGCGCACGCGGCGCCGTCGCCGAGGCCATTCGCGGCATGATGGTCCGCGGCGCGCCGGCCATCGGGATCAGCGCCGCCTACGCGCTTTGCCTGCTGGCCTGGCAGGAGCGGAGCAGCGAGGCTGCGAGCTTCCTCGTGGCCAGCGGTGTGGCCGGGCGCCTCTTGAACGCGACGCGGCCCACGGCGGTAAACCTGGCCTGGGCCATCGCGCGCATGAGCAAGAGGGCCGCGGAGGTGGCGGCGCTCGACGGCGACGCGCGCTACGCGGCGCTGCTGGCCGAGGCCGAGGCCATTCATCGCGAGGACGTCGCGTCCTGCCGGGCCATGGGACAGCGCGGCGCCGCTGACGTGCCCGAGGGCGCCACGGTGCTCACGCACTGCAACGCCGGCGCCTTGGCCACGGGCGGCTACGGCACGGCCCTCGGCGTGATTCGTGCGGCGCACGAGGCCGGCAAGGCCGTGCGCGTCCTCGCGGACGAGACGCGCCCCTACCTCCAGGGCGCGCGGCTGACGGCCTGGGAGCTGCACGCCGATGGCATCCCCGTGGAGGTGATCACGGACGGCATGGCGGCGCATTTTTTCCAGCAGGGCGCCATCGACTTCGTGGTGGTCGGCTCCGACCGCATCGCGCGCAACGGCGATGTGGCCAACAAGATCGGCACCTACGGCGTGGCCGTGCTCGCGGACGCCCATGGCGTGCCTTTCACGGTCGCGGCGCCCTGGAGCACCGTGGACCTTCGGACGGTCATGCCCTAACACTAGCCCTAATTTATAACACTAACCCTAATTAAGGGGGGTCTAATTCATCTGAGAGCTCGAATTCGGCA
>JBCCAW010000197.1:0-9526 GCA_039814655.1 Myxococcota bacterium
CATCGGGCGCGACGAGGGCGTGGGCATCCCGAAGGCCGAGCTAGGCGCGGTGTTTCGGCCCTTCTTCCGCGCCGAGTCGGGCCGCGCTCAGGCCGAAGGCATCGGCCTCGGTCTCTCCTTTGCGTTGCGCATCGTGGAGGCGCACGGCGGAACGCTCACTCTCGCCAGCGATGCGACGCATGGGACCGAGGCTGCGCTTCGCTTGCCGCTGCGCTCGGGCTCCGCGCGCCCCTGATCTGCAGCTTTCGCCGGCGCCTCGGCGGAAAGCCGCGCATGGCTCGCTCCCCCTCCCGGCTTCGGGACTCGTCCCGGGCCGCCCCTGACCCGACATGGTCGTCATGACGGACCGCGTGGCGCTGGTGCAGGGAGCGAACCGGGGCCTTGGGCTCGCCTTCGTGCGCGAGCTGCTCGCGGACCCCGGCTACGGCCGGGTCATCGCGACCTGCCGGCGCCCGGAAGACGCGGCGGAGCTCAACGCCCTCGCCGAGAACTCCGCCCTGGAGCTGCGCCGCCTCGACGTCACCGACGAGGCCAGCATGGCCGCCGCCGCCGAGGGAGTGAACGCCGTGCACCTGCTGCTCAACGTGAGCGGCTTGCTTCACCGCGGGGACGCCGTGCAGCCGGAGAAGAAGCTGGGCCAGCTCGACCCTTCGGCCATGGCCGAAGTCTTCGCCATCAACGCCTTCGGCCCGGCGCTCGTGGCCAAGCACTTCGCGGAGGCGCTCACGCGCCACAAGACGCCCGCGGTGCTCGCCAACCTCTCGGCGCGCGTGGGGAGCGTCGGCGACAACCGCCTCGGCGGTTGGTACAGCTACCGCGCCTCGAAGGCCGCGCAGAACATGTTCACGAAGAACTTGAGCATCGAGCTCACGCGCCGGAACCCTCAGCTCGTGGTGCTCGCGCTGCATCCGGGCACCGTCGATACGGGTCTGTCCAAGCCCTTTCAGCGCGGCGTTCCCGAAGGGAAGCTCTTCGACGCGGAGCGCGCCGCACGGCAGCTGCTGAGCATCTGCGCGCGCGCCACGCCCGAGGAGAACGGCGCCTTCTTCGACTGGGCCGGCGCGTCCGTGCCCTGGTAGCCGCGGGCGGCCGCCGCCGCCGCCCTGTAAACTCCCCTCGGGAGAAGGAGGGGGACATGCAGGGAAGGTGGCAGGAAAGCGGGGGCGCGCGATGGACGCTCCGGGGGGTTGGAGCGCTCGCCGGACTCCTCTTCGTGGCTGGGTGTGGCGGCGGCGAGGCCGTCGATGGGCCCGTGGATGGCTTAATGCCGGGTGATGCGGCCGCGCCCGACGCTGCCGATGATGCTGCCGCGGCCGATGGAGGCGCCGACGCCGCCACGGACGCCGGCATCCCGGAGGACGGCTTCGACCGTCATCCTTGGGTTGACCTGCTTCCCGAGGTCTTCGACCCTGAAGCCTTCGCCCATGCGTCCTTCGCCGCGCTGGACCCGGACTTCCCGGAAGAGCGCATCGCGACCCAGCTCATCAGCGTCCGAGTGGATGAAGCGGGTTCACTCGCCGGCTGGGAGGCGCTCGTGGCCGCCCGCAGCGCCCGCGTCGTGCAGTCCATACCGGGCGTCGCCGTGGTCTTCGTCGAGCTCGCCGAGCCGGCGACGACGGCGGCGGGTCTTCAGGAGGAGCTCGACGCCTTCGCCTCCGACGCGAATGTGACCTGGGCCTTGCCCGAGGTGGCCGGCGTGGTGGCGGCCCTGCCGCCGGGGGTGACGCCGAGCCAGCGCGAGCCGGTCGACGCGCAGCTCGCCGTCGGCATGCATCGGGTCTGGGATCTCCAGGACCACACGCGGCCGCTGCTTCGCGGCGGCGTCATGGCGGATGGCCCGGGCGTGGTCGTCATCGATACGTTCGACAACACGCTTCCGCGCGCGGAGCTCTTCGAGGGGCAGTTCACCATCGGCGGCCCGGCGTGGTCACCGGGTCCCTTGGACTGGCACGGCTTCGGCGTGCTGTCGGTGATGATGCCCCGCTGGGACCTCAGCGGTCGGCATCCGAGCCGCGTCGATGCGATCGCGGGGCCGGTCACCTTCCCCCATCGCGTCACCCTCGAGGGCGGCGGCGGGGCCGTCTTCGCCGCGGTCATCCGCACGCTGCTCCACGCGCAGCAAAGCCCCACTCCCCTCGTCGTCCAACAGTCGATGCACACGGGGTGCTTCTACGAGCGGTGCTTCCAGAACACGCGTCAAAGGGGCCTCGCCCTGGCTCATGCGCTTCAGCAGACCGGCCTCGCCTCCCGCCTTCTCTACGTCGTCGTTGCCGGCAACGACGTCTCGTCGATCCCGCCCAACCGACGGAGCGCCGAGTGGCAGTCCGTGGTCGGCGCCGCCCCCATCGACAACAAGCTGATGGTCGAGGCGATCATTCACGAGCCGGCGCCGTCTCCGCCCGACGCGAGTGGTCGCCTCCGGCCGGTGTTCGCGTATTGTTCCGACCTCTTCAGCTATCCGGGCGGCCATGTGTCCGCTCCCGGACGGGACATTCCCAGCTACGACAACGCCGGGACCTACATGACGCCGCGGGGAACCTCCTTCGCCGCGCCGCAGGTGTCGGGCGTCGCGACGCGCCTCTGGCAGCTCGCCCCTTCGCTCACGCCGGCCGAGGTCGCGGCCCGGGTGCAGGCCACGGCGCGCTCCCCGCGTCTCTTGAGCGAGGCGAGCCATGCGATGTGTGCCTCCAGGTCGCCGGCCCCTGTTCTCGATGCTCACCAGGCCGTGCTCGCCGCGGACCTGCACGACGCGAACGCTCCTCTTCGCCGCGAGCTTCTCGACGTCAACGACGACGGTCGCTTCGGACGCGACGATCTGGTCGAGTTTCTCGACCACTTCGCCGACCCCGCCGTGCGCGGTCAGCCCCTCTTCGACCGCTTCGACCTCAACGGCGACGGACGCTTGGGTCCTGAGTCGGTCGCCGCTTTCGACCTCGACGGCCCCTTCGCGCCGGCCGGTGACCCGGTCGACTACGACCTCGTGCGCGCCGAGTTCACGAATGATCGCCGCCGGACCTTCGAAGTACGCCTCGACGAACGCGAGGTGAGCGACCTCGACGTGCTCTGCTACTACGCCTACTCGGATCTCTTCGAAGCGAGTGACGCGGCGGCGCGCAACACGCTGCTCTACGCGACCTACAGCGACTTCGGCCTGACCTGCCCGGACATCCGGCCCCGCATCGAGGCGCCCGTGGACGTGTGCCCGCTCGGCACGTTCTACGGGGAGCGCTTCGCCATCGGGGTGGCCCTCGAGGGGCCCGCGGCGTTTCCGGTCTTCGCGACGATGACCGCGACCGGCGACGGAGCCATCGACCCGAGCGTCCCCTCGCCCGCGGTCGCGTCGCCCTTTCCCGTGAGCTCCCGGGAGAACCCGAAACGCCTCGTTGAGCTCGACCCCTTCATGGTCATGTTCGGCTCCGTGCGCCCCGGCGGCTCGCTGCTCGTTCGCGTGGAGCTCGAGCAGGAGACGTCCTCCGGGGTCCGGCGGTTGATCGCGAGCGATGCGGTCACGATCCAGGCGCGACCCGAGAGCGAATGCAATCCACCGCTGACGCCGCCGCCGCCGCCGCCGCCGAGTGGTTCTCGCGGGTGGCATTCCACGTCGACGTGGCAGAACTCGATGACCAGTCCCGCGGGGTCGAGTAGCGAGAGCGGTAGCGGGCATAGCTGGGTGTCCGGGCCGGGCGACAACTGGGCGTTCGTCAGCTCGACCGTGAGCCACCGCGTGAGCGTCGTCGGGCCCACGCTGAACCAATCGACTGGGACCACCCTGACCATCGTGCGCTATTCGGGCGGTCAGCGAAGCGAGTCCGTGTGGTCCCGTTCGAGCTCGAACGGGGTGATCGTCTCGGAGAGCGGCCCCACCACACGAACCAGACCGTGCAGCGGAACTTGCGCGTTTCCTCCGGCGCCGCCCGACGATCCACCACAGTGCACCGGCAGCGGTCACCTACTGGCCTACGACGGTCCCACCTACGGTTTCTCCATCTTCGACACGCTTCCCGACGGCTCGACCGTCAGGAACAGCCGCGCCGTCTCGTGCGTGGGCTGCCGGGGTGAGTCACCGGGGCCGACCTGCCGCTGCGACCCGCCGCGCGTTCGTCCCGTCTGCCCCTAAGTGTGCACACGGTGCACGCCGTGTAGCGCGTGCCTCGACGCGTCGGCCGCTACAGCATCACCGGGCCGCCCTTGTCGAGGGCGCGCTGGTAGGCCGGCCGCGCGTGGAGCCGGGCCAGGTACGCCTCGATGTTCGGCGTCTCGGTGCCGCCGCGGCTCGCGAGCGCCTCGAGCGGGTAGCTCATCTGGATGTCCGCGGCGCTGAAGTCGCCGGCGAGGAAGTCGCCCTTGGCCACCTCGGCCTCGAGGAAGGCCGAGTGCTTCGTGAGCTCCGGGCCGAAGAAGGTCGCCTCGACCTTGCCCACGATGCCCTTGGCGATGGGTTTCACGAAAAAGGGCAGCGGCGCCGTGCGCACCTTCTCGAAAATGAGCTTCACCAAGAGCGGCGGCATGAGCGAGCCCTCCGCGTAGTGCAGGAAGTAGCGGTATCGCCGCAGCGCGACGGGGTCCGTGGGCCGAAGCGAACCTGCCCCGAGCTCCTCGACGAGCGTCTCGAGAATGGCGCCGGTCTCGGCCAGCGCGTGGCCATCGACCACCACCGTCGGCGCCTTGCCGAGCGGGTGCACGTCTTCGAGGGCCTCGGGCGCGCGAATGGTCTTGGGGTCCCGGGCGTGACGCTCCATGGAGTAGTCGAGCCCGAGCTCTTCCAGGAGCCAGAGCACGCGGGTCGAACGCGAGCGCTCGAGGTGATGTACGACGATCTCGGCCATGGGCGCGGAGCCTACCGGACGCGCGCGTGACCTGGGCCCGACGGGACCGTGACGACTCAGCCCGGAGCGGGAAGGCCGAGGGAAAACTCGGGCAGCCGGCCTTCGTCGAGGTAGCTGTAGATGGCCCAGCTCTGCAGCACGCGCCGCGTGTAGCGGCGCGTCTCGTCATAGGGGATGGCCTCCACGTACTCGTCGAAGGCGAGCGTGCCCGCGTTCCGCAGCCAGCGGTCCACGGCGCCTTCACCGGCGTTGTAGCCCCCCGGGACCAGGCCTGGCTGCCCCGCGTAGCGCTCGCGCAGAAAGCGCACGTAGCGCGCGCCGACGGCGAGGTTGACCTCCGGGCGCCGGAGCGTCCGCGGCGTGATGGGGACACCGAGGCCCTCGCCGAAGCGCCGGGCCGTCGGCAGGATGACCTGCACCAGCCCGTAGGCATGGGCCCAGGACACGGCGCGCGGGTCGAAGCTGCTCTCCTCCCGCGCCACGGCGCGGAGGAAGCTCGCGGGCACCTCCGCCGCGGCGGCGGCCTCCTCGATGAGCGGCGAGAAGGCCGGCGGGTAGGCCAGGCGCCAGAGCGCTCGCGCCGTGCCGCGGGGCAGCGCGCGGCGGAAGGCCGGGCCGAGGCGCCGGCGCACGATGCGGGCGGCCGCGGGCAGCGCGCCGCTCTCCGCCAGTACGGCGGCGGCAAGCCAGAGCGCGTCCGGGTCCGCGCCGGCGCCTAAAAACCCCTGGTGGCGAAGCGCTCGCTCGCCCTCGTCCGTGGCCCCCACGCGCAGCAGCGCCAGGGCCCGCGCGAAGGCCGGCGTCTCCAGCTCGGGCCGCCGGGCGAAGTGCAGCGGCGCGGTCGCCGGCTCGTCCCTCAGCCAGGCGTGCAGGGCCTCGGCCCGGCCCGGCGCCGCCGCTCGGAGCCGGGCGATGGCGAGCTGCGCATAGAACGAGAGCGGCTCCCGGCGCACGACGTCTTCGTAGGCGGCGAAGGCGTCGTCGGCGCGGCCGAGCGCTTCGAGGCTTCGTGCCCGCCAGTAGGCGAGGCGACCTCCGATGCCCTCGGTGGTCTCCGGCGCGCGAAGCGCGAGGCCTCGCTCGAGCCAGCGGAGCGCGCCGGCGGGGTCACCGGCCGCTCGGTCGCCGGCGGCAAGCTGGAACACCGCTTCCCCGACCATGTCGCCCCGCGGATGCTCCCGGAGCACGGCTTCGAAGGCGGCGCGGGCACCGGCCTCGTCCCCGGCGGCCCGGAGCAGCCGGGCGCGGTGGAAGAGCGCGTCGTCGGCAAGGCGATGGTCTGGCGCCGCCTCGGCCAGCGCGGCGTAGGTCGCGAGGGCTTCTTCGCTCGCGCCGGAGCGCGCGTAGGCCCGGGCGCCGCGGTAGCCGGCCCAGGCGCGCACGTCCGGGTCCGCGCACTCGCCGACCAGCGCCGCCAGCACCGGCGCCACCCGCGCCCGGCGCTCGCGCGTGCCCGGCCCGCGGAGCTTGAGTCGCGCGCTCCCGGCCGCGAGCGTGGCTTCGCAGCGCATGGGGTCGCCTACCGGTCGCTCGGCGGCCAGCGCGTCGAAGACCTCGGCCGCGTCGCGATGGTGCTGGCTCCCGGCGAGCGCGCGGGCGGCGAAGAGCCGGTCGTCCGCCGGGATCGCGCGAAGGGCGTCCCGGCGCGGCTCCGGCAGCGTCGCCAGCACCGCCGCCGCGCGCTCCCGGGCTTCGCGCCCGACCGCTGCGCGCGGCGCCCGCGTCGCCACGCGACGGTAGAGCCCGAGCGCCTCCTCCCGGGCCGCCGGGTCCTCGTGCTCCCGGAGGTACGCCGCGAGCGGCATGGCCGCCGAGGCGGCCCCGACGTGCGCCGGCGTCTCCTCGACGAGGTCCCGGAGCAAGGGCAGGGCGCGGTCCCAGATGCCCAGCGTGGCGTAGGCCTTGGCCACGCGCAGGGCCGCCTGGCGTCGCCCGGCCCAGTCGTCCTCGGCGAGGCGTCCGAGCCGCGCTACCACGGCCCCCGGCGAGAGGCGCGCCGCGAGCCGGAGCTCGGCGTGGCGGCTCAGCGGATGGTCGAGGGCCGCGAGCGCCTCGAGCGTATCGAGGTCGTCCTCGCCGGCCATGCGCTGCGCGTCGGCGCGGAGCCAGAGCAGCTCGCCGCGGAGCGCGCCGTTCGCATCGGGCAACGCCTCCATCAGGACCCGCTCGGCGGCGCGCGCGTTCCCTTCCCGGAGATGCCGGCGCGCGGCTCCCACGGGCCCCGCGGGCCGGGCGACGGCCGGGTCGAAGCGCGGCGCCTGCGCTTCCACGCGCGCCGGTGCGTTCTCCAGCGGATGCGAGCTTCCGCCGCAGGTGCTGAGAAGCGCGGCCAGCGCAAAGGGCGGCGCCGTCCGCCAGCAAGGCCGGTTCCGAAAGAGGGGCACGGTCACCCACCGTAGAAACGGCGCTCCCAGCGAGCAACATTCCGGCCGGGCCCGGATCGCGGCGCGGCCCCTGCCCGGGCGCCGCGGCGCTCATTCCAGCCGGCAGAGGTCCCCGAGCTGGCTGATGGTCGTCTCCTCGGCGCCCTCGGTCTGGAGCACCGCGCGGTTTCGGCCCCCGCGCGTCCCGTGCACCCGGGTCACGACGCCCACGCGGTCCGGAAACCGGGGTCGGCGCTGCACCATCCGTTGGCCCACGAGGTCCGTGAGCGCGAAGGGCACGAGCCCCGGCGCGTCGGCCGGCGTGAGCGTGACGCTGCCGCCGCGTCGCGCGAGGCGAAAGGTGCCCTCTCCATCGGTCTCGAGCTCGGCCAGGCACCGGCCTCGCTCGTCCTCCCACCACACGTAGGGCGCGTCGCGAATCGGTCCCTCGCCGCCAAAGAGGAGCTCCGAGAGAAAGCAGCCGGCGAGGCCGCCGAAGCCCCAGCCGACGATCACCGCACCGAAGGTCGCGGCCCGGAGTGCGCGGCGCGCCTGCGTGGCGAGCTTCGCCACCTTCGTCGCCCCGTCGCGCACGAGCCAGGCGTGGTCGTTGAGCTGGACGCGCCGCGTCGCGGCCGTCGCGACCCGAGCCTCGGCGCCGACGAGGTTGTCCGCCTGGCAGAAGGGGCAGCGCGCCACGGCCACGCCGGCGGTGACGGCGATGGGGCCGCCGCACACGTGACAGCGGTGCGGCTGACCGGGGCCGAGGGGCGGCAGCGCGGCCACGAGGCCCCGGAGCTCCGTGAGCGCGGCCCGGACGCGCCGCTCGCCGAGGGCGATGCCCGCCCCGCTGAGGAGCGCGGGCATGAGACAGACGCCGAGGCCGACGACGCTGCCGGGACCGGCGCTGCCGTAGCGCATGTCCTCCAAGAGCCCACGTACGGCGATGGCGAAGGCGAAGAGAAAGGGCAGCAGCACCAGCGCCGCGCTCAGCCAATAGCGCTGGCGTCGCGTCTCGCTTTGGCGGAGCAGCGTGCGCTGCTCGGCGCTGAGCTGATGCGTTCGCGCGTCCTGGGCCTGGAGTTCGCGGGCCGCGTTCGCCAGCGAGGCGGCCACGTCCGGCGGTAGCGGTCCCCGGTGCCCGCAGAAGGGACACGCGAGCTGGGAGGGCGTCGCCAGCGAGAGCGGCGCGCTCGCGCCGCAGGTCGGGCACCGGGTCGTCAGCACGGCCGCGAGCATCGCACGGCGCGCGCCGCCTTCAGCGCGGAAGCACGTCGATGCGCACGAAGCGCCAGCTGTTGAAGCCGTGGTTGTGCAGGTGCAGGCCGAGGCGCGCGTCCGGGGCCGGCGCCCGGGTGATGGGCACCACGGCCTCGATGACGTTCGAGGGGGCCGGGATCGCGACCTCCGTCTCCCAGAGCACGTCGTCCCCGACCCACACCGCGACGTGACCCGTGCCCGGCTCCGGCGCGTCGAGGAGATCGTGCCAAAGGGTCACGACCAGCGTATCGCCGGGAACCAGGGCCAGAGGAAGCGGCTGGTCGAAGGCGCCGTAGGCACAGACGCCGGTCTGGATCTCGAAGCCGCCGCTCTCCTCGCCCCAGGCCGCGGGGGGGCAGGCCACGTCCCGCGGCCGGTGCTCCCACAGCGGATCCCGGTCCTCGCCCACGGGCCGGAGCGCCGCGGGGTCGAGGGCCGCGATGGACTCGCCGCCGCCGGTGGCTTCGCCGCAGGCCGTCATCAGGACGACGGCGAAGAGCCCCATGGCGCTCCGGCGCATGTCAGAGGCCGGTGACGTAGAAGCCCGCGAGGCACATCTCATCGGTGGTGCCTTCGCCCCAGCTCACGTCCTGGGACTCGCGCACGGTCCCGTCGTGCACGGGCTGGTTCGTGGCGCTGTTGTCCCAGGTGCAGCCCATCCAGATCCGGTCTCCGGGACTCAGGACCACCGGCTCGGCGAGCGTGTAGGAGCCCTGCCAGCCGAAGTCCCAGTCCGGGATCTCGAGGAGGCAGGTCGACGACCCGTCCGCGTGCTGCACCTCGGTCCGCTGCTCACGGCCGAGCTCGTGCATGTGGTGGTTGGCCGTGTGCACGACGAGCGGGGCGTCTTCCGCGAGCCCCAGCGTGTCCCGGGGCCCCGCGAGCAACACCGAGTCGAAGGGCGCGGAGGTGTCGTGGGAGACGTTCGGCTCACCGGCGGGGATGGTCATGGCCTCGCCGAGCAGGCCGTTCGTCACCCAGCCGGCGTCGACGAGGGCGAGCATGGTGGCTTCCCGTTCGACGCTCGAGCGCGTGGCGATCTCGATGGTCGACCGGTCCGCCGCCGGCGCCGACGAG
>JBCCAW010000086.1:0-14501 GCA_039814655.1 Myxococcota bacterium
CGGCCTCGGCGAAGGCCTCCGCGGCGGCGGGGAAGGCGTCCCGCGCTGCCGCGCCCATCCCCACGTGCTGGCTTCCCTGCCCGGGAAAAACGAAGGCGACCTTGCCCATGTCGCTCCCATAGCACCAAGTGCCCCGAATCTGCGATGGCGACTCGAGCTCGCCGGCCCTCGCACCGACTCAGGACACAAGCCCGGGCCGTCGAGTAGGCTTCGCGCCGTGGCGGAACCGGACGTGCTCATCGTCGACGAGAAGGGAGCGCTCCGCGTGGAGGGCCGCGCGCTCGGTCCGCGTCTCGCCGCGCAGGCCGGACGCTACACGCTCGCGGCCGAGGCGCCGGGCTTCCTGCTCTTGCGCGAGGCCGGCGAGGACGCGCCGCGGGTGCAGATGGCCGGCGAGATCCTCGGCCGCATGACCGTGATGGAGGTGCTCAACGTCGTGGCCCAGGCGGGCTGGCGAGGCGACCTGCACGTGGTGGGAGAGGAGCATCACGTGCTCCGGCTCGATCAGGGGGCGCTCAAGGCCGCCGAGAGCGACGCCGAGGACACGCGCCTCGGGGAGCTCCTGTACCGGAGTGGACTCCTCGCCCGGCAGGACCTCGAGGCCATCATGCAAGAGGTGGGCGAAGAGCACTTCGGCGAGATCGCCGTCAAGCGCGGCGTGCTCGACGCCCAGGAACTCTATTCCCAGCTGCAGAAGCAAGCCGAGGCGATCTTCTTCGCGTCGCTCCTCGAGGCGAGCGGTAGCTACGTCTTCGTGCGCCCGCCGGAAGGGGAGGAGCTCACGGGCACGACCATTCACGTTCCCATTCAAGGCCTGCTCATGGCCGGCGTGCAGCGCATCGACGAGATGGCGCTTTTCCGCGAGCGCGTGCCCAGTAGCTCGCTCTGCCCCGAGCCCTCGGGCAGCGTACCCCCGCCGCCCAGCCTCGAAGACAGCGCGCGCCAGGTGCTCGCCCTCTGCGACGGCCAGCGCAGCATCGACGAGCTCGCGCGGCTCACGGGCATGGGCGAGTTCGCGGCGACGAAGGCCGTCTACCACCTGCTCCAAGCCAAGACCGTGGCCCTCAAGGCGCCTCGAGGCGTGGACCGCGAGAAGGTCGAGGCGCTCGTCGTCCGCTTCAACGAAGTGCTGCAGGACATCTTCATGGCCGTCGCGACCTACGGCGGCCTCGCGCAGACGCGGCAAACGCTGCACGCCTGGATCGAGGGCAGCGGCTACGGCAGCTTCTTCGGCGAAGGCGTCGACGAGCTCGGCATGATCGACGCCAGCTACGTCGGAAAGGCCATGGAGGCCGTGGACGTCGAACACCCCATGCAGGGCCTCCATCAGGCGCTCCATGAGCTCGCCGCCTTCGCGCTCTTCAGCGCCACCACCACGCTCCCGCGCGACCAGGAGCTCAGCCTCGCCCGCGACGTGAACGCGCGGCTCAAGGCGATTCGTCTGCAATGACGGCTCCCTGAACTCGACGTCGCGTGTCATCGGCGCCGGGAGCCGAGGGGGGCGATCGCCGAGATCCCGCGCCGCAGCGCCCGCGCCGCGCTTCCGTCGCCGCCGCGTATCGAGCCTGGGCCGGTTTGCGCCCGGGCCAGGTTTGACGGCCCCGCGAAATCAGGTAGAAACGGCGCGCTTTCGGGGGCCCCCACCCGGGGACCTGTCGTTACGCCGGCCTGCGCGCCGGCAGCTGAGGTACGCAAACATGTCCGAGCTTCTCAACGCCGCTCCTATTGGCGCCGGAGTCCTCGCCCTGCTCTACGCCTTCTGGAAGGCATCCTGGGTCAAGAAACAGGACGCCGGCGAAGCCAACATGAAGGATATCGCCGAGCAGATTCAGGTCGGCGCCATGGCCTTCCTGCGGGCCGAGTACAAGGTGCTCGCCGGCTTCGTGGTCATCGTGGCCGTGCTCCTCGCCTTCGCCAACGACGGCGACGACGCGCGGAGCCCGCTGATCGCCCTCTCCTTCGTGCTCGGCGCCGTGGCGTCCGCCGTCGCCGGCTGGGCCGGCATGCGCGTAGCGACGAACGCCAACGTGCGCACGACGGCCGCGGCTCGCATCGGCCTCTCCCCGGCCCTCGACGTCGCCTTCAGCGGCGGCGCGGTCATGGGCATGACCGTCGTCGGTCTCGCCAGCATCGGCCTTGGCGGCCTCTACCTCGTGTTCACGAACATGTTTGGGACCGACCCGGCGGGCCTGGGCAAGGCCATCAACGTCATCACCGGCTTCTCCATGGGCGCGAGCTCCATCGCGCTCTTCGCCCGCGTGGGCGGCGGCATCTACACCAAGGCCGCGGACGTCGGCGCCGACCTGGTCGGCAAGGTCGAGGCCGGACTTCCGGAAGACGACCCGCGCAACCCGGCGGTCATCGCCGACAACGTGGGCGACAACGTCGGCGATGTGGCCGGCATGGGCGCGGACCTCTTCGAGAGCTTCGTGGGCGCCATCATCGGCGCCATGGTCCTCGGCCTGGGCTACGACGTGGTGGCGAGCGGCGCGACCGTGGCCCCCATCACCATGCCCCTCGTCATCGCGGCGGTCGGCATCCTCGCGAGCATCATCGGCACCTTCACGGTGAAGACCAAGGAGGGCGGCAACCCGCAGCACGCCCTCGACCGCGGCGCCTTCGGAGCCGCCGGCGTCATGGCGCTCGCCACCTTCGCCATCGCCGACTTCATGTGGCCCGCCGCCGGCGCGCTCGTCGCCGGCTCCGACGACCCGGTGCTCGCCTGGGAGGTCGGCGCGGCGACGGTCATCGGCCTCGTCACCGGCGTCGCCGTCGGGCTCATCACTTCCTACTACTGCTCCATGGGCAAGCCCCCGGTGGACTCCATCGCCGAGCAGTCGAAGACGGGAACGGCGACGAACATCATCACCGGCCTCGGCGTCGGTATGCAGTCGACGGCGCTCCCCATTCTCGTCATCGCCGCGGGCGTGGTGGGCGCGAGCGCGGTCGCCGGCCTCTACGGCGTGGCCATCGCTGCCCTCGGCATGCTCTCGACGACGGGCATTCAGCTCGCCGTCGACGCCTACGGCCCCATCGCCGACAACGCCGGCGGCATCGCCGAGATGAGCGAGCAGGACCCGCAGGTCCGCGAGCGCACGGACAAGCTCGACGCCGTCGGCAACACCACCGCCGCCATCGGCAAGGGCTTCGCCATCGGCTCCGCCGCCATGACGGCGCTCGCGCTCTTTGCGGCCTTCGCGCAGACGGCGAAGATCGACGGCATAGACATCTCCAAGCCCACGGTCATGGCTGGCCTCTTCGTGGGCGGCATGCTGCCCTTCCTCTTCTCGTCCATGGCCATGAAGGCCGTGGGCGAGGCCGCCATGGAGATGATCGAGGAGGTGCGCCGCCAGTTCCGCGAGATCCCCGGGCTCCTCGAGGGTACGGCCAAGCCGGATACGGCCAAGTGCGTGGCCATCAGCACCGACGCCTCCATCAAGCGCATGGTGCTCCCGGGCGCGCTCGCCGTGCTCACGCCGGTGGTCATCGGCTTTGGCATGGGGCCCGAGGCCCTCGGCGGCACGCTCGCGGGCGTGACCGTGTCCGGTGTGGCCATGGCCATTTTCATGTCCAACGCCGGCGGCGCCTGGGACAACGCCAAGAAGTCCTTCGAGGGCGGCGGCTACAAGATGGCCAACGGCGAGGTGCACCCGAAGGGCTCCGAAGCGCACAAGGCCGCCGTCGTCGGCGACACGGTCGGCGACCCCTTCAAGGACACCGCTGGCCCGAGCCTCAACATCCTCGTGAAGCTCATGAGCGTCGTGGCGCTGGTCATCGCGCCGCTCATCGCGCTCAGCTGACGCACGCTCCCGTCACACGGCGAAGGCCGCGCTGGACTCGGGTCCGGCGCGGCCTTTCGCTTGCGCGGGGCGCGCTCACTCCGGGGGCTTGTCGCCGCAGTGGGCGCACGCGCCGTCCGCGTTCTTCTTGCCGATGGCGTAGAGTTCGTGCGTGTGCCGCTTGAGCAGGAAGCCGTTGCGCGTCGCCAGCTCCTCCTGGAGCCGCTCGATCTCGTCGTTCTCGAACTCGACGATGCGGCCGCAGTCGAGGCAGATGAGGTGGTCGTGGTGCTCGTCCTCGAGTGCCACCTCGTAGCGGGAGACGCCGTCGCCGAAGTTCCGCTCGTAGGCGAGGCCGCACTCCTTGAGAAGCTTGAGGGTTCGGTAGACCGTCGCGTAGCCGATCTTCGGGTCCTCCTCGCGGACGATGCGCAGCAGGTCCTCGATGCTCAGGTGGCCCGTAGCGCGGAAGAATCGGTCCGTCACGAGTCGCCGCTGCGCGGTCGATCGGAGGCCGTTCTTGTCCATGTAGTGGTTCAGGCGCGCGTGAAGCCCTTCCAGGGCCTCCGCGCTCGGAGGGTTCGAAGACCGGCTGCCATTTTCCTGCACGGCGACGATGATGTCCCCCATCCCCTGGAGCTGAACGTTGAACGGGCTCTTGCCCGTCCGGCGGCGTCTCTAAGGTAGCATGGCGCCCCTGTCCACCGAGGTCCGAGACGTCGCGGCGCGTCGCCGACGCGCAGCCGACCGCTGGCTTCGCCTCGGCGCGCCGGCCCTCGTGGCCCTCGTGTTCATCGGCGCCCTCGTGCTCGAAGGCGGCGGCCCGGAATACGATCTCCGCATCGTCTCCGCCGCGAACGCCCGGCCGGGCGAGGCCTACGCCGTGCGCGGAGGTCTCTACGGCGTGAAGGGGAGCCCGGCGCAGCGTGCGACCCGTGCCCGGGCGCGGCTCCTCGGACCGGAGGCGCAGGTTTTGGCCGAAGGGCAGCTCCGGGCGACGAAGGCGGGCCCTACCGGCGCCTTCGAAGGCCGCGTGCCTCTCCCGGCGGAGCTGCACGGACGCCACCGGCTGGAGGTCTGCGCGCCGGCGTCGGCGTCCGATCCCACCTGCGGCCTCCGCCAGCTGAACCTCGCCGCCGAGGCGCCAGGGCTCGAGCTGGTCCCGCGGCTGCAGACCGAGGGGCAACGCCTCTCCCGGGGCACGCTCGAGGTGCTTCGGGAGTCCGGCGCGTCCGTCGCCCTCGACCTGCGCGTGCCCGGCGGCGCCTGCCAGCCCGAGCTTCCGTGCCCGGTGTTGGTGCGCACGGCGCCGCCGGGGCTCCGGCTGGGCGTGGAGCGCTCCGGCGTGGTCCGCGCGGTCCGCGGCGAATGCTCGCTCGTGGACGGAGACGCGCCCGCTGCGGACACGGCCCTCGCGGCGGACGGGCCGCACCGCTGCACGCTCGCGCTCGCCGATCCCCAGGGCGTCGTGCATCTCGTGGTCCACGACGCGGCCGGGCCCCTGGCGCGGCGTACGGTGCAGCTCCCCGTGGCCCTCGGCATGCCGCGACTGGAGCTGGACGTGCCCCTCGCGCAGGTCGGCGTACCCTTGAGCTTCGAGAGCCGGCGCCTCTTGCCCGAGCAGCCCCTCGCGCTGGACGTGCTCCGCGAGGCGCGCTGGGTCGACGCGCGGTCCTTTCCCGCCGAGGCCGCGGAGGCCTTCTTTCTGACCTTCGACGCTCCCGGGCTCCATCGCGTTTTCGCCCGAACGAGCGCGAGCGGCGGAGCGGCGGCGCTGCGGCTCGTGCTGGTGCGTCCCGCGGGCGCCCCCGAGGACCGGGGCCTTTCCGAGGCCATCGCGTCCCTGGGTTCCACCGGTGACGCCCCCGGAGGCAGCGCGGCGGCCCGGGCGCGATGGGCCTTCGCCGCGGCCGAGGACGTGACGCCGGCCTTTCCACCCGGCGTGAGCAGCGCCTCGCAACTCCGCCTGGGCAAAGCCGGCGCCGCGTCCCGGCGCCGGGCCCGGGCGGCGCTGCTCATCGTGCTCGCCGGGGTGCTCGTGGCGGTCATCGTGGCCCGGCGCGGCCTCGCCGCGGACGCCGAGGCGCGGGCCCTGCTCGCCGAGGCGGAGGTGCCCGGCGCGAGCTCCGCTTCCCGGCGCCGCGCCATGACCCGGCGCACGTTGCTCGTGGCCGGCGCGACGTTGCTCGGCTTCGTGCTCGCGGCGGCGGCGCTCCTGAGCCGCGGGTGCCTAGGAGCATGACGCGGTACCGCTCCCGTCCAGACGCCGTCCCAAGGAGCCCCCCTTCCGCTTTGCACGTCGGGGCGGGGGCGCTGGTCTGAGACCCGCGGTGAGGCGCGCTCGTTGCGACGCCCGGGACCCGGTCATATGGTGCGCCCGCTCCCCGTCCGGGAATCGGCGCGCCGCCTCGGTGTTGAGGGCGCGGGCGAAAGACCCGACCCAGGAGCGAAACGGAAAGAGCCTCGATGATCGGATGGGCGCTGAAAAAGGTGATGGGGAGCCGCCACGAGCGGGAGCTCAAGCGGCTCCAGCCGCGGGTCGACGCCATCAACGCGCTCGAGAAGAAGGTCGCGAAGCTCAGCGACGACCAGCTTCGGGCTCGGACCGCGGAGTTCCGGGAGAAGCTGGACCGGGGCGCCTCCCTCGACGACCTGCTCGTTCCGGCCTTCGCCACGGTGCGCGAGGCCGGCAAGCGCGTGCTCGGCATGCGCCACTACGACGTGCAGCTCATCGGCGGAATGGTCCTCCACGAGGGAAAAATCGCCGAGATGCGCACCGGCGAAGGCAAGACGCTGGTGGCGACGCTCCCGTGCTACCTGAACGCCCTCGAAGGCAAGGGCGTGCACGTCGTCACCGTGAACGACTACCTCGCGCGGCGCGACGCCGAGTGGATGGGCCAGCTCCATTCCTTCCTCGGCATGAGCGTGGACGTGATCGTGCCGCAGAGCGGCAACGCGGCGAAGAAGCGCGCGTACCTCGCGGACATCACCTACGGGCAGAACAACGAGTTCGGCTTCGACTACCTCCGCGACAACATGAAGTTCAGCATCTTCGACTATGCCCAGAGGCCGCTGAACTACGCCATCGTCGACGAGGTCGACTCCATTCTCATCGACGAGGCCCGCACGCCGCTCATCATCAGTGGCCCCGGGCAGGTCGCGAGCGACAAGTACCAGCGCATTACGGAGCTCATCCCCAAGCTCCGCCGCGACGAGCACTACGAGGTCGACGAGAAGGGCCGGAGCGTCGCGCTTACGGAAGCGGGCATGGAGTACTCGGAGCAGCTCCTCGGGCGCGCCGGCATGCTCGAGAAGAGCGAGAGCAAGAGCTCGCCCTACCGCGGCGAGGCGACGGGCAACCTCTACGACCTGGCGAACGTGGAGTCGCTCCACATTCTCCAGCAGTGCCTGCGGGCCCACGCGCTCTACCAGCGGGACACGCACTACATGGTCGTGGACGGCGAGGTCGTGATCATCGACGAGTTCACGGGTCGTACGCTCAAGGGGCGTCGCTGGTCCGAGGGCCTGCACCAGGCCGTCGAGGCCAAGGAGCGGGTGCCCATCAAGGAAGAGAACATCACCCTCGCGACGATCTCCTTCCAGAACCTCTTCCGCCTGTACTCGAAGCTCAGCGGCATGACCGGCACGGCGGAGACGGAGGCCGGCGAGTTCCACTCGATCTACGAGCTCGACGTCAACGTCATCCCGACGAACAAGCCCATCGCCCGCATCGACAGCGAAGACGTGGTCTACAAGAGCGAGCCGGAGAAGTTCCGGGCCATCGCCGAGGAGATCGGCCAAGCCGTCGAGGCCGGCCGGCCCGTGCTCGTCGGCACGACGAGCGTCGAGAAGTCCGAGGTCGTGAGCCGGCTCTTGTCGAAGAAGGGCGTGGCGCACTCCGTGCTGAACGCCAAGCAGCACGAGCGCGAGGCCTATGTCGTCGCCCAGGCCGGCGTCCCCGGATCCGTCACCGTGGCCACGAACATGGCCGGTCGCGGCACGGACATTCTCCTCGGCGGCAACCCGGAGATGCTCGCGCGCCTCGCGGTGCTGCAGCAGCCGGAAGCCCCGGAGATGGAGCCCGAGGCCATCGACGAAGCGGCCAAGGCCCTCGAGCCGGAGTTCGAGGCGCGTTGCAAAGCGGACCGGGAGAAGGTGAAGCAGGCCGGCGGCCTGCACATCATCGGCACGGAGCGCCACGAGTCGCGACGCATCGACAACCAGCTCCGCGGCCGCGCCGGTCGCCAGGGTGACCCCGGGTCCTCGCGCTTCTTCCTGAGCCTCGAAGACGACCTCATGCGCATCTTCGCCGGTGACAAGGTCAGCGGGATGATGGACAGGCTCGGCATGGAGGAGGACGTCCCCATCGAGCACAAGTGGGTCACGAAGTCCGTGGAGAACGCCCAGAAGAAGGTGGAGGAGCGGAACTTCGACATCCGCAAGCACCTCCTCGACTACGACGACGTGATGAACCAGCAGCGCAAGAGCATCTACGCGCTGCGTCGGCAGGTGCTCACGGGCACCTACCGCACCATTCCGAGCGAGGCGGACGCGGCGAAGGGTGCCGTGCCCGAGCCCATGGTGGAGGAGGCCGACGCCTCCCTGGGCGAGCGGGCTAAGCCCATCCTCGAGCAGATGGTGAAGATCCACGGGGCGAAGCGGCCGCCCCAGGCGCTCTCCGACGAGGAGCTGGCGACCTTTCGGGAGAAGGCCCTCGCGGCCAACATCGGCGCCGTGCAGGACCTCGACGAGGTGGCCATCGCGAGCATCGAGCGCGACGTGTACCGCTGGTTCGGCTGCGTGGTGGACTTGAGCGCGCACCGCAGCGGCCGCGAGGCGCTGGCCTTTCTCGTGGATGACGTCGCGCTACGCCTGACGGAGCAGCGCGAGCGCCTCCTCGACAACTGCGACGAGCTCGTCGGCCGCATGGTCGAGAAGCACTGTGCGCCGAACAAGCACTTCGAGGATTGGTCCATCGACGACCTCGAGGACGACTTCGAGGAGCAGTTCGACATCGACTGTCCGGACCTCACGCGCTTCGCCGACGCGCAGGAGATCGCAGTCAAGCTCTACGCGGACGTCGAGGGCGTTCTGACGAATAAGATGAAGGAGTTCGGCTCCGAGTCCTTCCTTCGCCTCTACCGGAACGCCTTCCTGCAGGAGATCGACCAGAAGTGGATCGACCACCTCCAGGCCATGAACGGCCTTCGCGCCGGCATCGGCCTTCGCGGCTACGGCCAGCGGGACCCGAAGAAGGAGTACAAGCGCGAGGGCTTCGACATGTTCGTGGCCATGACCGAGTCCATCAAGGCGGACACGGTGCGTGCGCTCTTCACGGTCCGCCGCGTGCGCGAGGAGGACCTCCAGGCCCTCGAGGCGCAGCGGAAGAAGGCCGCCGAGGAGCGTCAGCGCTCCATGCAGACGCGCCACGACGAGGCCTCCGAAGAGCGCGCTCCGGGGCGGGCCCCGCGACGTGCGCCGGCCCGACCGGGCGCTCGCCCCACGGCCCAGCGGCCCGGGCCCGGCGGCCCGACGCAAGGCCCAGGTCCCGGCGCGGCGCCGGCCCCGCAGCTCAACCGCGCTCAGCGTCGCGCGGCGGCCAAGAAGGCGAAGAAGAAGGGGGGGCGCGGCGCCCGCCCGTGACCCCGTCCACGGCTGAGCGCGGCCAGCGGCGACGGTGCTGGTTCGCGACGGTGCCGGTCCGCGACGGTGCCGGTTCCCGACGGGACCGGGACCCGCTCCGGTTCGCTCAGCTCCGGTAGTCTGCGTTGATGCGCACGTAGTCGTGGCCCAGGTCACAGGTCCACACGTGGGCCTTGGCCCGGCCTGCTCCGAGGCGCACGACGAGGTCGAAGAGCGGCGCCTGCATCACCGCGCTGGCCGCCGCTTCCACTTCCGGCGTCATGCGGGCTTCGCCGCGGCGGTAGAGCACCTGCTCGCCGATGCGGATCTCCGCCTTGTCCGGGTCGAAGGCCACGCCGGCGCGCCCTGCCGCCGCGAGAATCCGCCCCCAATTGGGGTCGCATCCGTGGAGCGCCGTCTTGACGAGGTTCGAGGTCCCGACGGTCCGCGCGACGGTGAGCGCGGCCTTCTCCGTTGGCGCCTGCTCGACGCGCACGCGGGCCACGTGCCGGGCGCCTTCGCCATCGGCGACGACCTGCAGCGCGAGCGCTTCCAGCACCTCCGTGAGCGCGCGGCGGAAGCGCTTCGAGCCGGCGTCGTCACCTCGGAGCCGCTCGCCGCCGCCGGCGCCGCTCGCCAGCGCGAGCACTACATCGTTGGTGGACGTGTCCCCGTCGACGGTGATGCGGTTGAAGGTGGCGTCGCTCGCTGCCCGCAGCGCCTGCCGGAGAAAGCGCTTTCCCACCGGCGCGTCCGTCACGACGAAGGCGAGGGTGGTCGCGAGGTTCGGGTGAATCATGCCGGCGCCCTTGGCGATGCCCACCACCCGATGGCGCCGCTTGCCCCGGGCGAAGCTGCTCGCGGCGGCCTTCGTCCCGAGGTCCGTGGTGAGGATGGCTTCGGCGAAGGCGCCGGCGCCCTCTTCCGAGAGCTGCGCGACGAGCCCCGGCGCGGCCGCGACGAGCGGCGCCTCGGGCAGCGGCACGCCGATGACCCCCGTAGAGGCCGGCACGACGGCGCGCGCCGGGAGCCCGAGGGCCGCGGCGACGGCCTTCGTCGTGCGTTTGGCGGCACGGCGCCCGGCGGCGCCGGTGGCGGCGTTGGCGTTGCCGCTGTTGACGAGCACGGCCTGCGGGGCTCCCTCCGCGAGGCGCTCGAGCATGAGCACGAGCGGCGCCGCCTTGACCCGGTTCCTGGTGGCGACGGCGGCGGCTGTCGCGGGCGCGTCGCAGGCGATGAGACCGAGGTCCGCGGCCCCGCTCGCTTTCAGCCCGGCCGAGGTCGCCGCCCAGCGAAAGCCCGCCACGGGACCGAGGGCCTGCGCGTCGACGGCGCGAGGATGAAGGGCGCGGCCGTCCAGGCGGGGGCTCTGCGCGGGCGCGCTGGCGCTCTTCGGCGCGGGGTCGGGCATGGCCGGCGACCATAGCAGCGGCCGCTGCGAGGAACTCGCGCGGCTTGCGAGGAGCGCCGTAGCTTTGCCCTCATGCGGCGCTCCGCTCTCTTGCTGGCGATCCTCGTGCTCGCGCCCGGCTACGGGGCGGCACAGGCGCTCCCATGCCGGCCCGAGGCCGCCCTCGACGCCATGGCGCAGGCCGTCGTCGGGCGCCGGGCGCTCGGCGCGGCGGAGGTGCAGGCGGCATTGCGCGCCGCGGGGAGCGACCTGCCGGGCGCGCGGGTGCTTCGCGGCACGGCGCCGGCCCTTGGCCGTGCGCTCCGGCGCCTCGCCGCGTCCGAGGATGCGCCCCTCGTGTGCGGCCTTGCGCGGTCGGCCGCGGACATCACGCTCGTCGTCGCGCCACGCGCAGGGCGTCTCGAGCCCACCGCAGGCGGACTGCGCGTGGCCCTCGCCGACGGTTTCGAGGACGGCTACGTCGCCTTTCGCGGCGCCGAGGGAGGTCTCGTCCGTCGGCGCGCGCTCCACGGGCGCATGCTCGCCTGGCCCGAGGTGCTTCGCGCGCCGCGGGTCGCCCAGCTCGTGGCCTCGGGCCCGGAAGGACCCCGTCCCGTCGCCCTGCGCGAAGAGCCAGGCGCCGGATCTCCGCCGGTCGCTGCGCCTTCGGCGGAGCCCTCCGGCGATGACGTCCTCGCCGGCGTCGCGTCGCTTCGGCGCCGGGAGGGCGTGCTGCCCCTGCGGGACAACCGGCTCCTGCGCGCGGCGGCGCTCCGGCACGCAACCCGCGTCTGCGCCGCCGGGCGTGCGCGCCATGGCCTGGGCGCTGGCGACGACCCGCGGCGACGGCTGCGCGCCGAGCACATCGAGGCCCGGCACGTGGGCGAGGTCGTCGCCCGGGGCGCCAGCCGGCGCGAGGCCTTCGCCGGGCTGCTGGCGAGCCCGAGCCATCGCGCGGCGCTCGTCGACCGGCGCTTCACGGACGTCGGCGTCGCCGAGGCGCAGGGGGATGGCGGGCCCTGCGTCGTGATCGTCCTGGCCGCTTGGCCGCGCGTCGTCGGCGCCTCGGCGCAGAGCCCTGCGCGCACCCGTACCCAACCGGCGGGCCCCGTTTCCCGGAGAAGCGAGTAGCCTGGCGCGGCCATGCAGACCCTGCTCGAGCTCCGCGCCCACGCGGACGCCTGCCTCTTCGCCCAGGACCACACGCGGGCCCTTCACGCCTACCGCGCCCTCATCGAGGCCGCCCCGAACGACCTCGAGGCCCGGCTCCGGGTGGGCGACACGCTTCTGGCCCTCGGCGAGGTGCAGGGTGCCGCGTACGTCTACACGGTGCTCGCCAAACACGCGGCGAACGCGGGGCACCCGACCCTCGCGCTCGTGTGCCTGAAGGTGCTCAAGGCCCTCGAGCCGCAGCTTGGCGCGCTGCTGGGCGAGCTGGCCGCGATCTACGGCAAGGGCTCGTCGCGCGTGGGCCGCGGCGTGCGCATGAGCCTTGCTGACGGAGCCGCGCCGGTGCCCGCCATGGCCATGGAGGACCCGCCGCCGCTGGAGGTCCTGGCCCCGGCGGCGGCCAAGGCCGCAACGGACCTCTCGCGCATCGCCGCGTACCCGGAGCACGTACCGCCGCTGCCGCTGTTCAGCAGCCTCGAGCCGGAGGCCTTTGCGCGGGTGCTCGGCGTGCTCACGCTCGTCCGCACGCGGCCCGGCGAGAGCATCGTGCAGCAGGGAGACGCGGGCGACGCCTTTTACGTCGTGGCGCGCGGTAGCGTGCAGGTGACGCGCAAGAACGAAGGCGCGCCGCCGCTGGACCTGGCCACGCTCGGCGCCGGATCCGTCTTCGGCGAGATGGCGCTCGTAGCCGCGCAGCCACGGGCGGCGAACGTGACCTCCGTTCGCGACGCGGACCTGCTCCGCATGGACGTGGCGGCGCTGAGGAGCCTCGCCGGCGAGGTCGCAGCGCTCGAGGCGGCGCTGGCCAGCTACACGCGCGAGCGCTTGCTCCAGAACCTCATGGCCACCTCGACGCTCTTTCGCCTCCTCGACCGCAAGCAGCGCTTCGATCTCCTGCGCCGCTTCCAGGCCATCGACGTGCCGGCGGGGACGCCGCTCATCGTCGAGGGCCAGCCGGGCGAGGGGCTCTACGTGGTCCTCCAGGGGCAGGCGGACGTGTGGACGCAAGACGACGCGGGCGAGCGGGTCCTACTCGCGCAGCTCCAGCCCGGGGCCGTCTTCGGTGAGATCGCGCTGCTCCACGGCCAGCCCACCACGGCCACGGTGACCGCTTCCGTCGACTCGACGGTGCTCTTTCTCGCCCGCGAACTCTTCCAGAAGCTCACCTCGGCCGTTGAGGCCGTTCGCACGCACCTCGAGGAGATCGGCGATGAGCGCATCATGGACAAGGGCCTCTCGCTCACGCCCGAAGAGATCGAAGAGCTCGACGTGGACGACCTGATGATCGTCTGACCCTCGGCGGCGAGCCCGGAGCAGGCGCCCCGATCGACGCCGGGCCCCGTCAAAGACTCGCGTGGCGGAGCCGCAAGGGTCTAGGGTCCCGCCGTGGACGGGACGCCGCCGGAGGTCGAGCTCGTGGTGCCGGGCGCCGAGGGAATTTGGATCGCGCGGGCGCTCAGCGCGGAGGGCTTCGTGGTGCACGCGACCGAGCGGCCGAGCGATCGGAGCGTCACGCTCCGGGTCGTCGAGCGCTCCGTTCCCGGCGCCCTCGAAGCGCTGCGGCGCGGTCGCGGCCGGGATTCAGCGCGGCTCGTGCTCGTGGGGTGGGAGGCGGCGCCGGAGCGCGAGCTCGAAGCGCTCCGCGCCGATTCCTTTTACTCGCGACCCGTCGCCCTACCGCGTCTGCGCCGCTGGGCCCGGACGCTGGTCGGGCGTCCCGCGCCGCCGCCGGTTCCGCAGCCTCGAGGTCCGCTCTCGTCGACGCCTCCCGCTCCCGTCAGTGCGCTCCCGCCGGTTCCCCCGCCCGTTCGCGGTCTCCTCTCGTCCACGCCCCCAGAGCCCCAGGACGCCTGGCCGGCGGAGGACGAGCCCTCGGCGGCGGACGCCATGGACGGCGGTGTCGAGCACGGCGGTGTCACGCACGGCGGCGTCAAGGACGGTGGTGTCACGGACGGCGGCGTCACGGACGGTGGCGTCAGGGAGCCGCGCGCCGCTCTTCAGGGCCCGGACTCTCTTGGCGCGGAAGCGGAGCCGGGGGCGCATGACGCCGCAGTGGAGGCGCGCTTCCCCACGGTGGTCCTGCCCGAAGCGCCGGCCGCGGGAGCGCTTGGCGAGGACCTGGTCCGGGGGCCCGAGCAGGCGGCCACGGGCCCGGCGCCGGGAGGCTCGGTGGGCTCCGACGTGGACCCCACGACCGGCGCCGCCCACGCCTTCTCCCCGGGTATCGAGCGGCTCATCCGCGACGCGGATCGGCGCGTCTTTCCCGAGGAGGCGCCGCTGGACCTGCGCTTCGCGACCGGCAGCGAGGGCCCCGAGGAGCTCGTACCGGACGACCTGCTCGACCCGGCAGAGGCCGACGGAGTTGCCGGACCCGATCCGGAGCCTCTGGATGGGCTCAGCATCGTGGCCGAGGCGCCGCCCGCGCCGCCCGCCGCGCCCGCCGGAGAGTCCGCTTCTCGTGTGCTGCCCGCGGGCGTGCCGCTCGCGCCGCCGGCGCCCGCCCTTGTGGTAGGCTTAATCCAACCGAACAGTTCATAGTA
>JBCCAW010000336.1:0-6516 GCA_039814655.1 Myxococcota bacterium
CGAGCAGGCCCTTGGCCCGAAGCGCCGAGAGCTCTCGCGACTGCGCAGCGATGAGGTGGGCGGCGGGGTTGATTTGCGACAGAACCTCCTCGGCCTCGCCCGCCGGGAGGTTCGGGCCGATCAAGGCCTGCAGGTCCTCGGCGCGCTCGGGAACGATGTTCGCACGCGCGCGCTCGGCGTAGCGTCCGCCATGCTCCCAGCTCTTCAGCTGGCGAAGCTGGTGCCGGAGCGCGTCCATCCAGGCGACGTGCCGGTGGACGATGCGCCGGTGGACGGTGGCCAACGCTGCGGCGTCCACGTCGGCCCCGTGGATGGGGCTGACGAGGTCACGGCTTCCATAAGCGAAGCTCCGGCTCGCATTGACGATGGCCCCATAGATCTTTCGCGCCTCCCAGGTGCGGTCGTAGGCGGCGTTGTTTTGAAAGCCGATGTAGAAGGCCACGGCGGTTCCCACCAGACTGACCGGAGTCAGCGGCAGCGCGATGAACCGAACGCCGCCGAGCTCGTAGAGAGCGACCACGATCAGCGACCAAAGCAGGGGGATGGCGGCGACATCCCAGGACCAGCGCAGAGTGGTGAGGGCGCCATAGCGCTTCCCGACGTGCATGGCCGGCGACTCTACCCGCGGTGGACCTCGCCGTCTCGCAGCGCGGCCGTGCGGCGCATTCGAGCCGCGGGCGGGACGCTCATTCCTCTTCTTCCTCGGCGCCGGGCATCATGCTGCGGCGCCGCGGGAGCGTGAACTCCGCGGACGCGCCGCCGCCGGGCCGCGCGCGGAGCGAGACCTCGCCGCCGTGCATGCGGACGATCTTGTCGACGATGGCGAGGCCGAGGCCCGTGCCCGCCGCCTTGGTGGTGAAGAAGGGTCGAAACACCTCCCCGGCATCCTCCGGCGGGCCCGGGCCGTCATCGCGCACGCTGACGCAGAGCGTGTCGCCCTCGTCGCTCACACCGAGCTGGATGGTGCCGCCGCCGCGCTCCCGCATGGCCTCGACGGCGTTGCGCACGAGGTTCACGAGCACCTGCTGGAGCCGCGAGCGGTCGCCGCGCGCCGTGAGCTGGGCGTCGCCACTGGCTTCGATGTGCACGCCGGCCTCCTCGCATTCGAGGCGCTCCAAGGCGACCACGTCCTCCAGGAGCTCGCGGAGCACGATGACCTTCGCTTCGAGGCGGTCCGGCCGCGCGAAGCCGAGGAACTCATCGAGCATCACCGAGAGGCGGCTCAGCTCCTTGCGGACGATGTCGACGGGGGCGAGGAGCCGGTCCGCGCTCGAGAGGCGGCGCGCCCGGCGCCGGAGCACCTGAAGCTGCAGGCTCGCCGCGTTGAGCGGGTTGCGAATCTCATGGGCGAGGCCCGCCGTGAGCGTGCCGACGGCGGCGAGGGCCTCGGCTTCGGCGCTAAGGCGCCTGAGCTCCATCTGTACCGTCACGTCGATGCCGACGGCGAGCACGGTCTCGTCCGTCACGGCGACGCCGTCGTCCGTATCGAGGCCCGTGAAGGTCCATCGCACGTTGCGCCGCTCCCCGGCCGCGGTGACGAAGGTGTACTGGCGGTCGCGAAGGGTCTCGCCGGCGAGCGCGCGCGAGAGGTCCTCGCTCATCTCCTCGGCTTCGTCGGGTGCGCCGCACACCTCCGCGAAAACCCGCCCATCGACGGCGCTCTCCTCGCCTCCCCAAAGCGTCTGGGCGAAGCGGTTGCAGAAGCGAATGCGCTGCTCCCGGTCGATGCCCAGGATGAGCGCTTCGACCGTGTCGACGACACCCCGGTAGAGCGCTTCGGACTCCGAGAGCGCCCGGGCCAGCTGCGCGCTCTCGAGACGCAGCCGCGTTTGGGCCAACGCGCGCTCGCAGATGCCGAGAAGCTGGCCGAGGTCGAAGGGCTTCAGCACGTAGGCGAAGGCGCCCTCCTGCACGGCCTCGATGGCCGAAGCGAGGTCCGCGCTGCCCGTCATGAGCACCACGGCGACGTCCGGGCTCCGCGCCCGGAGCTCCCGGAGCAAGGTAAGGCCCGACATGTCTCCGGGCAGGCGAACGTCCACGAGCGCGAGCTGCGCCGGCTCCGCCGCCAGCGCCTCGGCGCCGTCCTTGGCGATGCGGGTCTGCACGTCGAGCTCGGTCAGAATCTCGGCGAGGTTCTCCGCCAGGTCGCGGTTGTCCTCGACTATGAGCACCCGGTTCACGTTCCTGTTCTGGCCCCGCGGGTGCAGCGAACCAGTCACGGGCATGCCTCGATGGCGTCGACCGCCCCGGCCGCGACTCGGACGGACCACCCGCCGGCGCCTCGCGGGCGTGCGCCGGCGCTCAAGAGGGCTCGAGGGTCTCGCCCGCGGCGATGGCCAGCGCGTCCTCGACGGTGCGGACGACGGGAACCTCCCAGCCGTCCTTGCGGTGCATGCGCCGTGCGTGAAGTGTCCCGGCCACGGAGCGAACCAACACCACGACGCGCACGTAGCGGCGGACGAACTCCTGCCGCAGCGTCGTCGCGACGCGCTCAAAGGCGGCGTCCTGGCGGCCGATGGCCTGACGCGCATCGATGATCGCCGTGAAGTCCGCGTGGCCCACGCTTGCCATGCCGCGCCGATAAGCGCGCAGAAGCTCCCCCGGGTCCTCGACCCGCGTGGGCATCCGGACGAACCAAAGCGCGCGACGGTTCAGGTCGACGGTCACCTTCAGGTGCTCGGTGTCGAAGAGCACCTCGTCTCCACCTGGCGGCTCGCGCATTCCTCTTCCCTCGCTCCGCGCCGGAGGTCCCTAGCTCCGCGCCGGAGCCTCCGGCGAGGGCCGAGCCTACGGGACACGAGGGCAGCTTGGCCAATGGGCCCCGAGAGAGGCCGGAGGTGCCGATGACCGATTGACAGTTTTTTTTGTCAAGCCCATGATGGCCGCGTCATGGAGGAGATCGCGGTCATCGAGCGGCCCGGGGACGCCATTGCCGCCCTCAAGCCCCATCGCGCTCAGCTCCTCGAGGCGCTGACCGAGCCCCGCTCCGCGGCGGAGGTCGCGCAGCTCTTCGGCCTGCCTCGGCAGAAGGTGCGCTACCACCTGCAAGCTCTCGAGCGCGCGGGCCTGGCGCGGGAAGCCGAGCGGCGGCAGTGGGGCGGTATCGTCGAGCGGCGCCTCGTCGCCGCAGCGAGCACCTTCGTGGTCTCGCCGGCGGTGCTCGGTCCCGTCGGCGACCCGCGCCGCGTCCAGGACCGTCTCGTGCCGAGCTACCTCATCGCCCTCGGCGCCCGTTTGGTGCGCGAGGTCTCGGAGCTGCTCGGCCGTGCCCGCGCGGCCGCGAAGCGATTGGCGACGCTCTCCCTCGACACGGAGGTTTGCTTCCGCTCCCCGGAAGACCGCGCGGCCTTCACCGCCGAGCTGGTGGCCTGCTTCAACGCGCTCGTCGCCAAGTATCACGCCACGGAAGGCAGGGCGCACCGCGTCGTGCTCGTGGCCCACCCGCTGCCTTCCCACCCGCCGCCTTCCGATCCCCCGCCCCTTCAACGAAAGCCCGAACGCGAGGAGCCCCCATGCCTGTGAGAGTCAAAGGCGACGGCCGTCGGGAGGTCGTCTCCGAGGTCGAGATCCCCGGCACGCCCGAGGAGGTCTGGGAGCTCGTGGCCACGGGCCCGGGTATCTCCTCGTGGTTCGTGCCCACGCGGACCGAAGGCGACGACGCGCGCCCGAGCAAGCTCATCTGCTCCTTCGGTCCAGGCATGGAGGCCATCGCCGAGATTCTGGAGTGGTCTCCGCCGCAGAGCTTCTGCGCCGAGGCACCCTGGGGCCCCGGCGTGCCGCCCGTGGCCACCGAGTGGCACGTGGAAGCGAAGAGCGGCGGCACCTGCGTCGTGCGCGTGGTGCACAGCATGTTTGCCAGCACCGACGATTGGGACGACCAGCTCGAGGGCACGGAGCACGGCTGGGCGACCTTCTTCGCGGTGCTTGCACTACGTCAGGAGCACTTTCGCGGGCTCGCGGGCGGCGTGGTCCAGGCCTCGCTTCAGGTCGGCGGAGGCCTGGACCACGTTTGGGCGCGGGCCGAGGCCCAGCTGGGGCTACGAAGCGAGGGAGAGGTCCACACGCCCTGGGGAGCGAGCGGGCGCGTCTTGCGCCACGGGGAAAGCGAGGCCTTTGCCCTTCTCCGCGCGCCGGCGCCGGGCCTGCTCCACCTGAGCGCCATGCCCATGGGCGAAGAAGAGGTGCTCCTCACCGCGCGGCAGTTTCACTACGGCGCGGACGTGACCGCGCCGGACGAGGGCGCGCTCCGGGACGCCCTCGCCGGGCTCTGACACTCCTCAGCCAACTTCGGCGAGGCGTTCGACCATGGCGCCGGCGTCGAAGGGCTTCGTGACGACGGGGACCGCGGGGCCCAGCAAGGACTCGGCCTCCCTGCGCCCCATGCCGGTCATCACCATCACGGCCACGTTTCGCGCGCGGAGATGCGCCACGAGCTCCACGCCGAGCCCGTCGGGCAGGCGCAGGTCAACCAGCGCGACCTTCAGTGGACTCTCCGCGGCTTCCTGCCGCGCCTCGGCGACCGTGCGGGCCTGGCGCACCTTCCAGCGGTCTTCGAGCACCTCGGCGAGGTTGCTGGCGAGCGCTTCTTCGTCCTCGACGAGCAGCGCCACGCGGTCGCCGCGGGCGACGGCGTCGACGAAGCCGAGGAGATGACCGAGGGGGACCGGCTTCGGCAGGATGGACTGCACACCGGCGCGCCAGGCGTCCTGAAGGCGCCCGGCGTCCGTGAAGGCCGTCATCAAGAGGAAGTGCGCGTCCGGCGCCAGCTTTCGAAGCCGTTCGAAGAGCTCCACACCGTCCATGCCGGGCAGACGTACGTCGAGGAGCATCAGATCGAAGGGCGCCTTGCCGGCCGCGGCCAGCGCCGCCTCCGGGTGCTCCACCACCACCGTATCGTGACCGGCGTCATCGAGAATCTCCGCGAGGTTCTCCGCGAGGGCCCGGTTGTCATCCACTACGAGGATCCGCATCACGACGCCTCCCGTGCGCCCGCCGGCGCCACGCCTTCACGCTTCCGGAACGCCCCCGGCAGCTCGATTCGGAAACACGCGCCGCCCTCGTTCCGCGCGTGGGCTTCCACGGTGCCGCCGTGCCCTTCGACCACCCGGCGCACGAGCGCCAGGCCCAGCCCCACGCCCTGCGCGCGCGTGGTGAAGAGCGGCTCGAAGAGCCGGGCGCGGACCTCCGCTGTGATCCCCTGGCCCTCGTCGCGCACTTCGAGAGCCAGGGAGTCTCCGACCTGCATCGCCGCGAGCTCCACCTTGCCGTCGCGGTGTGGTCCCGCCTGGACCGCGTGAATCCCGTTGCTGACCAGGTTGGCGATGACCTGCCGGATCTGACCGGCGTCCACGAAGGCGGCAGGCAGGTCGTCCGGGACGTCGACGGTGAGCTTCGTGTCGTAGCGGACGAGGCCCTCGAGGGCACTCGCCACGATGGGCCCCACGGGGGCGAGGTGGCGCTCCGGCGGCCGGTCCCGCGCGAGCATCAAGAGGTCCGTGATGATCTCGCCGCAGACGCCCACCTGCGCGCCGATCTTCGTCGCGTGCCGGCGCGCCGTGGGGTCCTCGCCGAGGCGCCGCTCCAACAGGTGGAGCGACGTGTCGATGACCGCGAGGGGGTTGCGCAGCTCGTGGCCGATGGTCGCTGCGAGCTGACCGATGGCCGCGAGGCGCTCGCTCGCGCGGAGCCGCTCGACATAATCCTCGCGGTAGGTCTCGAGCATCACGCCGAGCTCCACGTCGATGAGCCGGTCGAGGGCCAGCTGCCCCGCGCGCTGCGCCTCGACGCTCCAACCGGCGCGGGCCGCCTCCTCGGCCAGCGCCTCCTGAAGGCCCGTGCGGAGCAGGCTCATCATGGAGAACATGTGGTGCTGCGGCATTTGGATGCGCACGTGCGCGCGGCCGATGCGGCAGCGAAGCTCGAAGTACGCCGCGTCGTAGGGGCCGGTCAGGAGCGTCTCGAGCCAAGCCCGGAGCGACCCGCGCTGGCGCTTCAGCTGGGCCTCGTCGGCGAAGAGCTCGCGCATGGACGCGCTCGACTCGATCTTCGCGTAGAAGGTCTCGACGATGCCTTCGAAGCGTGGCTGAAGGAGCGGACGCGCCCGCTGAACGGACGCCGCCGCGTCGTCGTCGAAGCCCGCGTCGGCGCGAAGCTCCTGAAAGAGCGCGTACCCGGCCACCCGTGCACTTTCGCCCGACGGCGCTCCCGGTTCAAGGACGGTCCGAGGAAGGTCCGCGCACCAGGCATGCTCCGTCGAAGGCCTCCTATGCGCGAAGGCGCGGGTTCGAAAACCGGCCCTCACGCGGCTTCGGAAGCCGCCGCCTCGGTCCTCGGCGGGACCACGAGCACGGGCACCGGGGCGTCGCGGAGCACGCGCTCGGCCGTGCTGCCGAGGAGCAGGCGGCTCAGGGCGCCGCCGCGGTGCGTCCCGACGACGAGCAGGTCCGCCCGGTGCTCGACAGCGAGGCGCGGGAGCAGGCGCCCGGGGTCTCCGGCTGCCACGAGCACGCGCGCGTC
>JBCCAW010000591.1:0-3766 GCA_039814655.1 Myxococcota bacterium
CCACACGCGCCGTTCCTCCGGGCTGGCGCTGGGCCAGGGTCAAAAGCCCGCCGCTGGGCACCACGGCCGCGCCCTCGATGGCCCGCCAGGGGTCCACCTCCACGGGCACCGCGGCCGGCGCCCCCTGAAGCGCCGGGGCCAGCAGGCCCTCGGCCCGTAGGCGGACGATCGCCGGCACCACGCGCAGGTCCGACGGGCGCGGCGGAAGCGCCACGCGCACCACGCCGCCGTGCTGCGTCGTCGCCATGACGTAGCGAAGCCGGAGACGGAGCGCGCCGCGCGGGAGGAGCGGCGCCGCGCGAAGTACGAACGCTCCGGGCTCGGGGCGAAGCATCGCTACGGGCGCGGGCGCTCCGTCCCGGGGCCGCGCCACCACCGCCGCGTGGTAGGCGGCGCCGTCGCCGGGGGCCGCCTCGCGGCAAGGGCCATCGTCGCCAGCGCACACGGCGAGGGAGAGGGGCGCGGCACCGGGCGGCACCGGCAGCCGGTAGCGAAGCTCCGCGGCGTAGCGGCTCGTGCTGGCGAAGCGAAGCTCCATTTCGACGACGGCCAGGCCGTCCCGGCGGAGCGCGACGTCCACCACGTGCGAGGTTTCGCGCACGCCGGGAATGGCCGTGAGCACGGCCCCGGGCTCCGGGGTCACCCCCGGTGGCACCGGCGGCTGCTCGGCCGGGGTCGGCGGCGGCGGCGGCGGCGGCACGTCCCGAAGGCCCCCGAGCGCCCCCGTCGAGAGCGGGTCGTTCGGGTCCGCCGTCTCCGGAAAGAGCGTCTCCAACACGCGCTGCCCTTCGTTGCGCGGCGGATTTTGGTGGGGGGCATCGTGCTGCGGCGGCTGCGCCCCGGCGCCCGGCGCGCGCAGGGCGAGAGCAGCCAAGAGCCAGCCAAGAGATCGGACCACGGCCCCCACACCATGTCCCGACAGCGGGGCCGGCGCTTCCGTTCCCGCGAATTTACGTGGCTTCGGAAATGTCTGAGCTCGCCGGGCCGTAGTACGAAAGGCGACTCCGGCGGCGACCGGCGCGTGTCGCATGGATCGAGCCCGGGCCGGCCGGCTATGCTGCGCTCCCCCGGCGAGGAGCCGGGTTCCTGCGGCCGCGGGCCAAGCCCGCGAGGAGATGAGGCGAGATGGGGATCTTCGATTTCGTGAAGAACGGTGTCCAGGAGATGCTGATTCAGCGTCCGGACGCGCAGAAGGACCTGATCGTCTTCAAGCATCCGGAAAACACGATCCCGAACTACGCGCAGCTCACCGTCGACGCCGACGAGGCAGCGGTGTTCTTCCGGGACGGCGCCATCATCGGGACCCTGCGGACGGCCGGGGCCGGTCAGCGCCACACGCTGAGCTCGCAGAACATTCCCTTCCTCGGGCGTCTCATCGACCAGGCCACCGGCGGGAACATCTTCCTGACGGACCTCTTCTTCGTGACGATGCGTCCGGTCTACGACCAGAACTTCGGCGGCGAGCTCGGCGCCCTCGAGGACCCGATGCTCGGCGAGATGGTCACGCCGCGCATTTACGGCAAGTTCGCCTTCCAGGTCACGGACCCGCAGAAGTTCATCCTGAACTACGTCGGCGTGCGCGCACCCTCGGGCAACGAGCAGGTGCTCGCCTGGATCAAGCAGTGCTTCATGACGACGGTGAAGACCGTCGTCGGCCAGGTGATGGTCACCGAGCAGAAGTCCATGCTTCAGCTCATGCCGCTCCAGAACCAGCTGGCGCGGACCTTCGAGCAGTACGCGCCGGACCTCGAGAACATCGGCGTCAAGATCCTTCAGGTCTCGGACTTCAACCTGAACCTGAGCGACGACGACGAGCAGACGCTGAAGGCCGCGCAGGCCGAGATCGGGGCTGCCAAGCGCGCCGCCCGCGTCGCGAAGATCGGCATCGCACAGGCCGAGGCGGAAGCCGCCCAGAAGCAGTTCGAGCTCGACCAGAAGTTCGCCGACGACAGCCGCTACACGGGGCTCGCGGGCGGCGACTTCGGCCGCATGGCCGCGGGCAAGGCGATGATGGGCGCCGGCGAGGGCATGGCCCAGGGCGGCGGCGGCGGTGGAGAAGGTGGCGGCGGCGGCGGCAACCCGATGATGGCCGGCGCCGGCCTCGGCGCGGGCTTCGGCATGGCCCAGGCCTTCGGCGCGGCCTTCCAGCAGCAGGGCCGGCAGCCTGCGCCCCCGCCGCAGCCGGCTCCGAGCGGCGCCGCGGGCATGGTGCAGTGCCCCGCCTGCAGCGCGACCGTGCCCCAGGGGAAGTTCTGCGCCGAATGCGGCAACTCGCTGGCGCCGTCGCCCAAGTTCTGCTCGTCCTGCGGTTTCGAGAACGCACCCGGGGCGCGCTTCTGCTCGAACTGCGGGACCGGCCTCGCCGACTGAGATGGTGCGCGGCGCCCTGGTCGTGCTCGCGCTTCTCTCCCGGAGCGAGAGCTGTGGTTTCGACGACGTCGAACGCACCGACGGCGACCCGTGCACCCGGGACGTCGACTGCGGCCCGGAGCTGACGTGCCGCGCGGGCTTGTGTCAGGCGCCGGAGCTCGACGGCGGCGTGGACGGGGGTTCCGCGGACGCCGCCGTGGCCGCCGACGGGGGCCCCTGAGGGCCCATGCGCGTCTGCCCCCGCTGCGGTGCGCGCTACACCGGTGAAGCGCGCTTCTGCTCCCACGATGGCGAGGCCACGCAGGAGCTCCTGCCGAGCGACTCCGGGGACCCGCTTCTGGGCACGGTCGTCGACGGGCGGTACCGCGTCGAGGCCGTGATCGGCGAAGGCGGCATGGGCGTGGTCTACGGGGTCACGCACGTGACCCTCGGCAAGCGCTTCGCCCTCAAGGTCCTGCGCCGGGACTACGCCCGAGACGAGACCGTGGTGGAGCGCTTCGTGCGCGAGGCCCAGGCCGCCACCTCCATCGGGCACGAGAGCATCGTGGACATTCACGACTTCGGCCGGCTCCCGGACGCGTCGACCTATTTCGTGATGGAGCTCCTCGAAGGGGAGACGCTCACCGCGCGCATTCGTCGCGGCCCGCTCGAGCCCGAGGAGATGCTGCGCACCACCCGGCAGATCGCCTCGGCGCTCTCGGCGGCGCATGCGTCGGGCATCGTCCACCGGGACCTGAAGCCCGACAACGTTCACCTCGTCCCCCGGGGCAACGACCCGCCCACGGTGAAGGTGCTCGACTTCGGCATCGCGAAGGTGGGCGGCGCGCACGGCAAGCTCACCCGCACGGGCACGGTCTTCGGCACGCCCTACTACATGAGCCCGGAGCAGGCGGCAGGGCAGAGCGTGGACGGGCGTACGGACGTTTACGCGCTGGGGGTGCTCGTCTACGAGATGCTGACCGGGCAGGTGCCCTTCGACGGCGACACCTTCATGGGCATCCTCTCGAAGCAGATGTTCGAGGCGCCGCCCTCGCTCGTGGCCTCGGGAATCGACCCGGGCCTCGCCGAGGCCGTGTCCCGGGCCCTCGCGAAGCGCCCGGAAGAACGCACGCCCACGATGGAGGCGCTGGTGGACGACCTCGAGGCCGCGATGGCCGGCGAGTCGTTGGTGCCGCGCGGTGGCCCCGGGTCGAGACCGGCCCCGGCAGCGACCTCGCCGGCTGCGCCTGAGCGCCGGCGCACGGGCCTGCTGCTGAGCGGCGCGGCGCTCGCCCTCTTCGGTACCTTCGCCGGTGGCCTCGCGCTCTATGTACGCGGCCAGGAGCCGCGCCCGGTCGCGCCCCGGACGCCGGCGACGAGCGCGCGGCGGGTGCTGCCCAAGCCGCCGCCACGCGCG
>JBCCAW010000671.1:0-3073 GCA_039814655.1 Myxococcota bacterium
GGACCAGGACGCCACAGAACCTGACGTTTTGGCACGACCGCCCGTGTCAAAGCTCCGCACGTTTGCAATTCCTCGAAGAACGTGTTGTGTGTGGGGGCCTACGACCCCACGACCATGGGCAGCGTGCCCAACGTCGGCCTCATGGCGCAGAAGGCCGAGGAGTACGGCTCGCACGACAAGACCTTCGAGGTGCCCGCGGACGGCGTCATGCGCGTCGTGGACGCCGCGGGCAACGAGGTGCTCCGGCACGAGGTGGAGGCCGGCGACATCTGGCGCATGTGCCAGGTAAAGGACGCGCCCATCCGCGATTGGGTCAAGCTCGCGGTCAGCCGCGGCAAGGCCACGGGAGCGCCCGTGGTGTTCTGGCTCGACGCCACGCGGCCGCACGACGCGGAGCTCATCAAGAAGCTCGACGCCTATCTGCCGGAGCAGGACCTGAGCGGCGTCACGCACCACGTCATGGCTCCCGGCGCGGCGACGGCCTTCAGCGTCGAGCGTATCCGGAAGGGCCTGGACACCATCAGCGCCACGGGCAACGTGCTCCGGGACTACCTCACGGACCTCTTCCCCATTCTGGAGGTGGGGACGAGCGCCAAGATGCTCTCCATCGTCCCGCTCATGGCCGGCGGGGGCCTCTTCGAGACCGGGGCCGGCGGCTCGGCACCGAAGCACGTGCAGCAGTTCGAGAAGGAGAACCACCTTCGCTGGGATTCCCTCGGCGAGTTCCTCGCGCTCGCGGTGTCGTTCCTGCACATCGCCGAGCGCACGGGCCACGGCGAGGCGCGGGTGCTCGGCGAGACCCTCGACGCGGCCACGACGCGCTACCTCCTCGAGAACAAGGCGCCGTCGCGGAAGGTGAACGAGCTCGACAACCGCGGCAGCCATTTCTACGTGGCGCTCTTCTGGGCCGAGGCCCTCGTGGCCAGCGGCCACGGGGACCTGGCGGCGCGCTTTGCGCCCCTGGCCGCGGCGCTCCGGGACAACGAAGCGCGCATCGCGGCGGAGCTGCTCGAAGTGCAGGGGCCGTCCATGGACGTCGGCGGCTACTTCCAGCCCGACGATGCGCGAGCGGCCGCGGCCATGCGCCCGAGCGCCACGCTGAACGGCCTCATCGACGGCATGTGAACGGCGCCGCGGGAGGCGCGGCTCCACTTGCGGGCCGCGCCTCCGCTGCAAAGCTCTGCGGGCTTTGCGCGACGTTTCTTCGCCGCCCCGCGGGCTCGACACGCTGGCTCCGAGCCTCGGCGCGACCTGCGGCGACTACCTTACGAGGTACCGCGAGGGGCTCGCCGAGCGGCTCCAGGGGGGCGAGCCTGGCGTGTCCGTGGCCCGCGCCCTCGCTCAGGTGCTCGACGGGCTGCTCAGCGCCCTGTTCTGCGCCGCGGACGCCGCGGCCCGGGAGGAGGCGCCGCGCCCGCGCGTCGCGCTGGTCGCCGTGGGCGGCTACGGGCGCGGGACGCTCGGCCTCGCGTCGGATGTCGACCTTCTCTTTCTCACCGACGACCCGAGCGACCGTTACCCCGGAGCCCTCGCCAACGGCATGCTCTACCCGCTCTGGGACCTGGGCGTGGACCTGGGCCACGTGGTGCGCGGCGTCGGCGAGACGCTGAAGCTCGCGCGAGAGGACGTGCGTACGGCGACGACGCTCGTGGACGCGCGGCGGATCGCCGGGGACGAGAGCATCTGCGAGGAGCTGGAGCGTGGTGCGTCTCGCGACGTGTTCCAGCCGGCGCTCACGGCCTTTCTGGACGCGCTCGGGGAGGACACGGCGGCGCGTCACGAACGCTTTGGCGGGTCCCTCTACCTGCTCGAGCCCGAGGTGAAACTCGGCCGGGGAGGCCTTCGCGACCTCGACGTGGCCGAGTGGACGGCCCGGGCTCGCTGGGGAGCGCGTTGCCCTGCGGATTGCGTGCGCACCGGCGCGCTGCTCCGGCGCGAGGTCGAGGAGCTCGAGGCGGCCCGCGAGATGCTGTGGCGCGTGCGCCAGCACCTGCACCTCCGGGCCGGGCGCAAGCAGGACCGGCTCACCTTCGCCGACCAGGAGGAGATCGCGACGGAGCTCGGCTTCGTCGATGGGATCACCCTCGGCGTCGAGCAGTTCATGCAGGCCTACTACCGTCACGCCCGCGTCGTGGCACAGACCGCAGAGCGCATGCTCGAGCGCGCGCGGCCCGTGGCCCGGCGGAGCCGACCTCCTGCGCGGGACCTCGGCGATGGCACCAGCCTCTTCGGCGACGCGGTCACGCTGACGTCCACGGAGAGGCTCGCCAAGGACCCGGCGCTCGCCTTTCGCCTCTACGACCAGGTGAAGCGTCGCGAGCTCCGGCCCTATGGCTATGCGCGCGACGCCATCGCGCGCGCGGCCGTGGACCCGGAGCTCCGCGAGCGCATGCGCGGGAGCGAGGAGGCCACCCGGCTCTTTCTCGCGCTCCTCGCCGGGAGCGGAGTCCCCGTGCTGCCGCGCCGGTCCGTGGTCACGGAGCTGCACGAAGTGGGTTTGCTCGTGGCCATGGTGCCGGAGCTCGAGCCCCTCGTGGGCCGCGTCGTCCACGACGTCTACAACGTGTATACGGTGGACGTGCACGCGCTGCGCGCCGTGGACCGGTTTCGCGAGGTTCGCGCTGGGGACCACGCGCGGGACATGCCCCTCGCAAGCCGGCTGGCCGCGGAGACGCCACGGCGCGTCCCCATCGTACTGGCGCTGCTCCTCCACGGCCTCGGCCGCGTACACGGGGGCAACGACCGCCGCCGCGGCGCCACGGCGGCGGAAGCCGTGGCCCGGCGCCTCGGCCTCGACCGGCGGGACGCCGAGCCTGCAGGGGTTGAAGCTAAGGCCAACAACTCCTTCCGCTTGAGCAAGCCATCAGCATCACTATCAAGCCGCCCCCAGGAATCGTCGCTCCAGGAGCTCCACTGCTTTCGCTCGATTCCCTCAAGGAAAGTGTAGTGATCGCGTATTTGGTTAGCCAACTTCTTCTGCGCTTCGTTTCTCGTCACCAGATCTTCAGAATCGATGTTGTGAGCGATGTAGAGTGAGCTCACATCTAGCATCGATTGGTAGCTCATTGAGTCC
>JBCCAW010000428.1:0-5259 GCA_039814655.1 Myxococcota bacterium
CGAGAACATCAGCCTCGCGGACCTCGGTCAGGCGAAGCGCGTCCTCATCGACAAGGACAACACGACCATCGTCGATGGCGCGGGCAAGAAGAAGGACATCGCCGGTCGCATGGAGCAGATTCGTCGTCAGATCGACGAGACCAGCTCCGACTACGACCGCGAGAAGCTCCAGGAGCGCCTCGCGAAGCTCGTGGGCGGCGTCGCCGTCATCAAGGTCGGTGCGGCGACCGAGGTCGAGATGAAGGAGAAGAAGGCGCGCGTCGAGGACGCGCTCCACGCGACCCGCGCGGCCGTCGAGGAGGGCATCGTCCCCGGTGGTGGTGTGGCGCTCCTTCGCAGCCAGGCGGGCCTCGCCAAGATGGAGGTCGAGTCCGACGAGCAGCGCGTGGGTGTGAACATCCTGTCCCGCGCCATCGAGGAGCCGCTCCGCCAGATCTCCGCGAACGCGGGCCTCGAGGGCTCGATCGTGGTGAACGCCGTGAAGTCGTCGAAGGGCGGCCACGGCTTCAACGCGCGCACGGAGAAGTACGAGGACCTCATCAAGGCCGGCGTCATCGACCCGACCAAGGTCGTCCGCTCGGCGCTTCAGAACGCCGCTTCGGTCGCGGGCCTCATGCTCACGACGGAGGCCCTCGTCGCCGAGCTCCCGAAGGAGGAGAAGGGCGACGCCGGCGGCCACGGCCACGGCGCCCCGGGCATGGACTTCTGAGTCCGGCTCACGCCACGTGAAAGAGGCCCGCGGGTGTGTCCCGCGGGCCTCTTTCACGTCTGCGGCGCGCTTCTGGCGGTCTCAGTAGATCTTCGGCACGTAGAGTTCGTCCCCGAGCACCTTGCGTTCGTACTCCGGGTCGTAGACGCGCTCGGGCAGGTCGACCGCGTCCTGGGGGACTTCCTCGTAGGGGAGCTGCGAGAGCAGATGCTCCATGCAGTTGAGCCGCTCGCGCTTCTTGTCGTTGCCCTCGACGATGAACCACGGCGCCTCGGCAATGTTCGTGCGCTCGAACATCGCTTCCTTGGCCTTGGTGTAGTCCTCCCAGCGAATGCGCGATTGAAGGTCCATGGGGCTCAGCTTCCACTGCTTCATCGGGTCGTGGATGCGCATCAAAAAGCGGAGCTGCTGCTCCTCGTCCGTGATGGAGAACCAGTATTTGATGATGGTGATGCCCGAGCGGACGAGCATGCGCTCGAACTCGGGCACGGAGCGGAAGAACTCCTCGACCTCGTCTTCGGTCGCAAAGCCCATCACGCGCTCGACGCCGGCGCGGTTGTACCAGGAGCGGTCGAAGAGGACGATCTCACCCCCCGCGGGAAGGTGCGGCACGTAGCGCTGGAAGTACCACTGCGTTTGCTCGCGGTCGCTCGGCTTGGGCATGGCCACCACGCGGCAGCTCCTCGGGTCCAGGCGCTGGGTGATGCGCTTGATGACGCCACCCTTCCCCGCCGCGTCTCGGCCTTCGAAGATGACCAGCAGCTTGCTGCCCGTGTGCTGCACCCAGGTCTGCATCTTGATCAGCTCGGCCTGGAGCCGGAGCAGGTTCCGCAGATACACGCGCGGGTCGAGGGAGTTCGGGTGAGCGCGGCGGTAGAGTTCGCGTAGCTCCCGCGAGAGCGCCGGCTCCGGGAGCTCCATCTCCAGCGTTTCGTCGAGCTCCGCCTCGACCCATTCCAGCTCTGCCTCGTCGACCATGTCCTGCCCTTCCGCCGGGGGTGCCGGCGGGCCCGCATGCTAACGCCCGGCGGCGCCGGTGGATCGTGCCAAGTGCATGGGAGCGTGGTCTCAGCCGTGCACGACCGCGACCAGAGGGCCCGTGAGCGGCGCGCGGTCCGCGGCACGCCGGATGGACGCGGGCGCCGTCACCAGCGCGCCGAAGCCGAGCACGGCGAGCGCCAGCAGTGCCAAAGCCGCGGCCCAGCTCGTCCGGCGGCCGGACTCGCTCGGCACCGAGAGCGGAGCACGCTGCGCCGCGAGATAGACCACCAACGTCCCGACGAACTCGAGGGTCCAGCGCGCGGTGGACCAGAAGCGCGGCGGAAGCAGGCTCCCGGCGATCACCGCGACGAGGCCGAGGGCAAGCAAGACTGCCGGCGTTCGCCAGCCGTGGCGCCGCCAGCCCTCGAGGGCGATGACGATGCGCGCCGTCGCGAGGCCCGCCACCACGGCGGCCATCACTGCGCCCAGCTCGAGCCAGCTCGCTTCCCGGAAGCGGTCGCCCGCCTGGTGCTCCGCGGCCCACACGAGCACGGCCGCCGCCCCACCCACGATGCCGCCCCACAGCCGCGCGCGGATGAGCCGTGCGTCGTCCGCGTTTTTCCCGGCCAGCGTCGCCAGCCCCTCGGCCCCGGCGACCACGAGAACCACGGACATCACCACGGGCATGGCCGCCGCGGCGTAGCGCAGCGTGGCGTCGCTCGTGCCCTCACCGGTCACGAGCACGACCAGCGCCTCGGCGAGCGCGAGGGCGGCCCCCGCGAGCAGCGCCCGCCGCGGCGCGAGGCCCTTCAGCACGGGCTCGCCCAGCGCGTCCGAGCCCGCACGTCCTCAGCCCTCGAGCCAGCCGACGTCGACCACTTCGTAGGTGCGCAGGCCGCCGGGGACCTTCACGCGCACCTCGTCGCCCGGCTCCTTGCCGATGAGCGCCTTGGCGACGGGCGAGGTGACGCTGATCTTGCCGGCGCTCACGTCCGTCTCGGCGCGGCCGACGATGGAGTAGGTGACCGTCTTGCCGGAGTCGACGTCCTCGAGTTCGACGATGGCGCCGAACTTCACCCGGTCGCCGCCGAGCTGCGCGGGGTCGATGACCTCGGCGCGCGCCAGCTGGTCCTCGATGTCGGTCATGCGGGCGACCACCATGCCCTGCTTTTCTCGGGCCGCGTGGTACTCGGCGTTCTCCTTCAGGTCGCCGTGGTCGGCGGCGGTGCCGATCTCCTCGGAGATCTTCGGCATCTCGGCTTTGAGGCGGGCCAGCTCCTCCTTGAGGTGAGCGTGCCCGGCGGGCGTCATCGGCTCTCGTACCATGGAGCTTCGTGGGATAGCGGGGAGCCGCGCGGCCATCAAGGGCTCCACCATTCTGCCCCGAGCCCGCTTCCGCTCGCCCACTCGCTTCCACGGGGGAGGACGCGGAAGGGCCGGACGACACATGAAGCATACGACGGGGTGCTCACGTGCTGCCCGCGGCCGAAGACGGTGGCCCCCGGGGAGCGCCGTAGGACCGGACGGTGTACGAGACTCTCTCGTGAGGTCGACGGCCACCCAGCTCTCGAGCGCCTTGGTCCTGGCGATGGCCGCGTGCGCGTGTGGGGAGCTGGCGCCGCCCCTCGAGGCCGGCGCGCCATGCACCCGCGACGACGAGTGCGGACCGGACGGCACCTGCCGCGAGGCGACGGTGGTTCCGGCGGAGGGCGCGGACGCCATGGTCTTCCCCGAGGGCAGCTGCTCCGGCCCCCCTTGCTTCGCCGACGCGGACTGCCGCGGTCGCGGCCGCTGCGGTGGGGCCCGCGCCGGCGCGTTTCTCACCGGGGGCCAGAACACCTGCCTCGCGCCCTGCGACCTGAGCGAAGGCGCCGACCCCGGGGACCCGGCGACCTGGCCCCGGGGCCGGGGCGGCTGCGCCGAGGGCTACAAATGCCTCTCGGACAGCGGCGTCGGGTCGCCCGGCCGCGGCGTTTGTGTGCCCGAGCGCCTCGACCCCTTCCGGGACGCGCCCACGGTCCTGGCGCCCTTCGGCGCGGGGCCCGACGCGCCGAACCTAGCCGCCGCCTGCCGCCGGAACGAAGAGTGTTTCCACCCCTTCGGCTACGGTCGCTGCCTCATCGGCGCGAACGGCCGGGACGGCGTGTGCACCGTCGACGAGGCGGGTCTGCTCGAGCTGTCGGGCTACGACGTCTGTCGCGCGCCGGGAACCGTCGTGGCCCTCCCGGGTTCCCGGGCCTTCGAGCAGCGCTGCCTCGTGCGCTGCGAGGCGGCCGCGGAATGCGCCGAGGGGTTCGCCTGCGTGGAGCGGGGCGCGGGCCGGGTCTGCGACGCCAGGGGATGCACCGGCGACGCGGAGTGCCGCGAGGGCGCCCGCTGCCTCGAGGGCGCCTGCCATACGCCCTGCAGCGACGCGGCCGAATGCGGCGCCGGACTCGCGTGCGTGCCGCTCCGGGCGCTCGGCGGAAGCGCGGACGAAGGCGTCTGCTTCGCCGGCTGCCAAAGGTCCGCGGACTGCGCCAGGGAGGCCCGCTGCGCCGGCGCGACGGCCGACGCGCTCGGCCGCTGCGTCGCCAGCTGACGCGCAAGGCGCGAGCCCGCCCCTGTCGAGCGGGCGTGCCGGTCAGCTCGCTGGGTAGCTCGAGGGGCGCGCGTCGCGGGCGTGGTATTCTTGAAGGCTCCGCACGCTGAGCGAGCCCTCGCGCTGGTGCTCGATGGCTTCGACACCGGCCACGGCCGCCGCGATGGTCGTGAAGTAGGGCACGCCGTTCAGGAGCGCGCCGCGGCGCAGGGAGCGGCTGTCGCGGATAGCCTGCACGCCCTCCGTGGTGTTGACGAGCATGGCCACCTCGCCGTTCGTGATGCGGTCGACGACATGCGGCCGTCCCTCCTGCACTTTGTTCACGATCTCTGAAGACACGCCGGCGCGGGCGAGCGCTTCGTGTGTGCCCCGCGTGGCCAGGACACGAAAGCCGAGCTGCACCAGCCGGTGGCCGAGGTCGCAGGCCGCGGCCTTGTCCGCGTCCCGGACGCTCAAAAAGACGAGGCCCTCATCCGGAAGCTCCACGCCCGCCGCGAGCGAAGCCTTCAGAAAGGCCTCGGCGAAGGTGTCGGCGATGCCCATGACCTCCCCCGTCGAACGCATCTCCGGGCCGAGGATCGTGTCGACACCCGGGAACTTGTGGAAGGGGAACACGCTCTCCTTCACGGCCACGCCCTTGGGTACGGCGTCCCGAGTCACGCCGAGCTCCGCGAGCGTCGTACCGGCCATGACCTTGGCCGCGATCTTCGCGAGCGGCAGACCCGTCGCCTTGCTGATGAAGGGCACGGTGCGCGACGCCCGCGGGTTCACCTCGATGACGTAGACCGCGGACCCGCGCACGGCGAACTGCGCGTTCATCAAACCGACCACGCCGAGCTCGAGGGCGAGCGCACGCGTCGAGCTGCGGATGGAGGCGAGCACCTCCGGCGGCAGCGCATGCGCCGGGAGCACCATCGACGAGTCGCCGCTGTGCACGCCGGCCTCCTCGATGTGCTGCATGATGCCGCCGATGATGACGTTTTGTCCG
>JBCCAW010000542.1:0-4131 GCA_039814655.1 Myxococcota bacterium
CTGCACAAGCGCGGGCAAGCCCGCCTCGCGAATGGCGTCGATGCCGCCCTCGAGAAAGGCCGCGTGCTGCCACGCGATGTCGAGATACACCGCGGCGTTGCCCGTGCGGAGCATCTGCACGAAGCGCGCGCTGGCCGCGGCGACGGCATCACCGGTCCGGGGACTGACCGCCGCGACTCCGCGCAGGGCCGCGCTCGCCGGCACCTCACGGCCGGCGATCTCCAGGCCTCGGCCCACGACCGCGGACGTGTACGCCGCCATGCCTGCCCACTTGAAGAGCTCGGGCTGCTCGGCATAAAGACGCGCGTATTCGGCGGTGATGCGCGCGTTCAGGGTGATGGGGCCGAGGCGGCGAAAGGCCGCGTCGCTCTGCACGCCGATGCGGGCAAGGGCCGCACGCTGCGCCGGCGTAGCCTGCGAGAGGGAGTCGATGACGCCTGGCACGAGCGATCCCGGCGGAGCGACGCGCTCGCGGGACGGCGGCGCCAAGGCCTGGTCTGCGCTCGTACGCAACGTCGCCGCGGAGACCGCGCGTGGAGCGTCCCCGCGGGGCGCGTCCCCGCTGTCGGCCACCCAGCGCGAGCGGTAGGCCTCGGCCTCGACCAGCCGGCCGAGCGCAACGCGCGTCTCCGCGTCGAGGCGCCCGGTCTCCGGCAGTCCGCGCTCGCGCTGGAAGGTCCGGAGACGCTCCGTGCGGACGCTGGGGTCCGCGTCGCGCCGCAGATGCCGGGCGAGCAGGCCGTCGACGTCGAGGTCCGCGCCGGGAGCAGAGGTCGGCACCGGAGAAGGGGCGGGCGCCGGGGAAGCGATGCGGGGATGGGACATGGCCGCCCTTCGGTCCCGGGCTCGGCGAGTTGCGCCGCTATGCTCCGCCCATGGACCGCAACGCCATCGACGGGGCCCTCGCCGCGACGCTCGAGGACCGGCGCCTTTCCCGGGGCGAAAAACACGCGCTGCGGGAGCTCTTCGTCGAGCTCTCGCCGAGCCCCGACCAGCTCGACTTCGTGCGCCATCGCGCCTTCGCGCTCGCGCGGGAGGCGATGCAAGGAAAGGAGAACCGCGCGCTCCTCAGCTGGCTCGAAGACGTCGTGAAGGCGGTGCAGCCACGGGCGACCGGCGGCATGGCGGCGGGCACGAACGCCGAGGTGCGCTTCAGCCCCGGCGCCGACTGCCTGGACGCCATCCGCCAGGCGCTGGCCAAGGCCCGAGCGCACGTCGACGTCTGCGTCTTCACCATCACGGACAACCGGCTCTTTCGCGCACTCGTCGACGCGCACCGGCGCGGCGTGCACATTCGCGTGCTCACGGACGAAGACAAGAGCCACGACAAGGGCTCGGACGTGGCGCGCCTGGCCGCCGCCGGCCTCGACGTGCGCATGGACTTCAGCCGTCACCACATGCACCACAAGTTCGCGGTCTTCGACGCGCGCCAGGTGGTCACCGGCAGCTACAACTGGACCCGGAGCGCAGCCGAGCACAACCAGGAGAACCTGCTCATCACCGACGACCCGCGCTTCGTGCGGCCCTACCGCGAGGCCTTCGAGCGCCTCTGGACGTCCGTCGCCGAGGCGCCGCGCTGAGCCAAGGCTCGACACGCGCCGGGGCCGGCCTCAGGGTCCCGGCATGCGCGCCGTCTCCCTCCTCGCTCTGCTGGCCCTGGCCGCCTGCTCCTCTTCCGGCCCGGACGTGCTCGACGCGGACGAGGCCCAGGAGGCGCTCGTGAACCGCAACTGGGTCACGAGCTGGCCCACGTCGCCGGCGGAACATCTCCACGTGCTCCGCTTCGTGCCGTCCATGGGGTCGAGCGGCGTGTACCAGGACCGGGTGCTCTTCGAGGGCAAGTTCGAGCTCTTCCTCTACCGCGCGGAAGACGGCCGCATCGCCTTCACCTTCCCCGGTCGTGAGGAGCAGACGGAGACGCCCTACCGCATCGAGCGCGTCGACGGGCCCGCGCCCTTCACGCACCGGCTCGTGATGGAAGCCAGCCCCCGGGGCCCCGCCGTGTACTACGGCTACGACGAGGGCAGCGGTCAGGAGCTGGCCTTCGAGGTCCCGTCGGGCCTCTCCGCCGAGTAGCAGGCGGCCATGAGCGCCCCCGGCCCGGGGCGCTATGCTCGGCGCATGTACTGCCAGGCCTGTGGGGCCCAGAACACCGCGGACGCGCGCTTCTGCAACCAATGCGGCGCGACCATCGCGCGTCCCGGCGAGAGCGGGGGCCCGCTCTCCGGCCACGGCGAGCAGACGCAGCTCGGCGGCCACGGCAGCACCGTGCGCGACCCGGTGGCGGCCAAGGCCCCGACGGTGGCCACGGCCGAAGGTCTCCCGGCGGGCGGCACGCTCGGCCCCTCGCCCTATGGCGGCCCGTCCATGATGGGCGTCTCGCTGGCTGGCGTGGGCATCCAGAGCTCGAAGCGCGCCTGGGGCACGGTGCTCGGCGTGGCCCTGGCGCTGGTGGCGCTCGGCGCGATCGCGGGCTTCGCCCTCGGCGGCGGCCCCGAGCCGAGCCCCGAGGCCGGCCACGCGGACGCGGACGATCCCATGGTCGTGGGGGCGCCGGAGCTGCCGACGGGCGTCGCGCCGCCCGCCGTGGACGACGGCGGGCAAGCGGTCGCCGAGCGCACGACCGCCACGGGCGCAGAGACGACCATGCGCACGACCACGACCATGCGCACGACCACGACCATGCGAACGGCGAGCGCGAGCGCTGGCTCGATGACGAGCGCCATGTCCGGCACCGGATCGTCGAGCGCCGGGTCCGGCACCGGAGCGTCGGGCTCCGGGTCGGCGAGCTCCGGGTCCGCGTCCGGGTCCGCGGGCACGAGCATGGGCTCCTCCGGCGACGAGGCGCCGGAAGACCGGGACATCGAGATGGAACTCTACGCCGGGCGCGTGCGCTACGCGATTCGCCGCTACTACCAGGCGCGCGCGCAGACCTGCTTCGACCGGGCGACGCGCAACGAGCCGACGCTCTCGGGGACCGTCGTCATCTCCTTGACCATTCAGGACGACGGCAACGTCGGCCGCACGCGCGTGGCGCGCAACACCACCGGCGACGAGCTGCTCGGGCGCTGCCTCGCGGGGCAGGTGGCCACCTGGCAGCTGCCCCATCCGCCTGGCGGAAGCCTCGAGCTCTCACTGCCCTTCTCGCGCTGAGCCTCGCCCCGGATGCCGCGCCGGAGGAAACTCGCCCCGGGACGCCGGGGCTGACAGGATCGCGCCGATGGCCATCGGAGACGAGCTCCTCATCGCGGAGGGCAACCCGGCTCACCGCTCGGGCCTCAAGAAGCTCTTCGAGACGAAGGGCTACGTGGTCAGCGCGCTCGGAAGCGTGGCCGAGGCCGAGGCGCGCATCGCGCAGAAGTACTACCCGGTCGTGCTCATCGACCAGGACCTGGACCGGGCCAGCGGAGGCCTCGCGCTGCTCCGGCACGTGCGCGCCTCCAGCGAGTCCACGGCGGTGCTCGTACTCAGCGGCCGGCGCAGCGTGGACGCGGCCATCGACGCCTTCCGCGAGGGCGCCCTCGACGTCATCGCCAAGAGCCGCGAGCACGTGCCCCGGCTCGTGCGTCAGGTCGCCGTCGCCTGCGAGCGCGCCAAGGCCGACCGGGACGATTCGCTGCTCCGCGAGTCCCTCGCCGTGCACGACGAGGCCTTCGCCATTCTCCTCATGCTGGCGCGCACCGCCTACCACGACGTGTCCGTGGCGGCGACGCAGGGTATCCGCCCGCGCGTTCTCGTGGTGGAGTCGGACACGGAGCAGCTCCCGGCGCTCGGCGACGCGCTCAAGTCCGACGCCTGGGAGCTGGGTGCGGAGATCACCGGTGGCGCGGCCCTCGACAAAGCCTCCTCCGAGCCCTTCGACGTCATCATCGCCCGTGACGAGCTGCCCGATTTGCGCGGCACCATGGTCGTGAAGACGATCCAGGCGCAGCGCGCGGAGACGCTCGGCTACGTGTACTCCGCGCCCGGTCCCGGGGGCCGCGTGGAACGCTACGAGGAAGGGCGGCGCGCCGACGTGCGGCCCTTCGAGGCCATTGGCGAGCTCCGACGCGTGATCGAGGGCGCCGTGGACCGCCTCGTAGGCACGGCCCGGGACCGGCGCGTGATCAGCGCCTTCCGCGCCGACCATCC
>JBCCAW010000637.1:0-3258 GCA_039814655.1 Myxococcota bacterium
ACCAGCTACCCGTCTTCGCCTTGGTAAGCCGTTACCTTACCAACTAGCTGATGGGGCGCAGGCTCATCCTCTGGCGGTAGCTTCCATGGAGAGGCCACCTTTTCCCACTGTTTCCGCAGAAACCGTGGTCTTACGCGGTATTAGCGTTCCTTTCGAAACGTTGTCCCCCGCCAGAGGGTAGATTACCTACGTGTTACTCACCCGTGCGCCACTCTACTAACCCGAAGGTGTTCGCGTTCGACTTGCATGTATTAGGCCCGCCGCTAACGTTCGCTCTGAGCCAGGATCAAACTCTCCAGTTGAAAACTGTAGAGAATGTATCCTGAGCGACATTGCTTCACTCATTGGATACGGTGGTTGACCGAATCCGAAGCCGTGTTGATGACTTCGAATACGGAACCCGCATCTGTCACATGGTGACGAGTTACCGATTCAGATTTCAACGTTCGAGCCGGGTCCAGGCGAGGCCTGGGCGGTTCGACCGCGCAAGGGGAGATGGTTTAGATCGCCCCGGAGGTCGTGTCAAGGAAGCGCGACGGTGTCGGGCGTCCCCGTGACCACACAGACGTCGGGTCTGTGGGTCTGTTGCGTCGCTCCCGGGCGGCCGTGGCCTGACCTCGTGAGCGGGTCGCGAAAGATAGTGACCGAAGGGAGCCCGTCAAGGACTTTTTCGCGGGCCGCCGGCTGTGCCGTGCGCGCCAAGCGCGTCGGGACCGGGTCCCGTTCCTTCCGTCGTGCTGAGAGAGAGCGTTCGCGGCGGCCGGGGCCCCGCGAGGGAGGCGATAACTAGCATCGGGCACCGACCTGTCAAAAAGCATCGGTGCCGCTGGGGCGCAGCGAGCTCGAATGCGTCAGTTCTGGCGCGCCACAGGGTTTCAAGATGCCGATGATGGGCTGTGGATTCGCTGTGAACGGCCGCGATCCCGTGTGCGACGGAGCCGTTTAGGCGAGGGGAAGGGTCCAGACGCGCTGCCCGTCACGGAGATCCAGAGCCTCGAGGCACCGGCTCCCGACGTGGAGCTCGTCCCCGACGGTGGAGGCGGGCACGCTCAGGGCCCGGAAGAACGGAGGGTCCTCTCCGGTCCAGGCGACCATGGCGCGCTTGGCACCGGGCTGCGGCGGCTGCGAGCGGACGACGCGCAGTCCGGCCGCCTTGACCAGGCTGATCTCGTCCGTGGGCGCCACGAAATGCGGGCCCCCGTCGAAGGGGTCCACGCGCTCCACGTAGCGAAAGCCAATGCGGCGAAGCAGCTTCTCCACGCCGCGCGTCTGCGGTCCGACCTTGCCGATCACGGCCTGCGCGGCCCCGGACAGGAGCGAGGCGTAAATGTCCCCGTCCGGAAAGAGCCCGCGAATGAACTCCTTGTTGCGCTTCGAGAGCCGGTCGGCCTCCCGGTAGCTCATACCCGTGAAGCGTCGGCCCACCGCCTCCCAGAGGTGTGACGTACCGTCCTCCTCCAGCGGGGGCAGGAGCTCGGCCAGCACGTGATTCTGGAACTGGTCCCGGCCCCGCGCGATCCAGAGGAAGCGGACGTAGCTGATCTGCATACCGAGCTTCTCCGGAGCACGGCGGTAGGCCGGGTGCATGACCAGGCCGCCGATTTCCGTCGGACCGTCGTAGGAGTAGCCGATGCTCAGCACGTCATGGACGAAGTGCCGATCCAGGGTGGCGCTGTAGCGCTCCTCCTGACGCACCGTGAGAAAGATATAGGGCTCGTCGCGGCGACCGAGCTGGCTGACGATGAGCGAGGTGCCCACGGCCCGATGCTCTTTCCGGTCCCGAAGGACGAAGACGTGCTCACGACGCCGCGGGTCCTCGATGTGCCCCGCGAAGGAGCGCTCGGAGCGCTCCACGATCCGGTCTATTTCCTCGCGATCATTGGGAAGATTGACCGAGTCCAGAAACCCCGCGAGCTCGAGCAGCGAGTCCGCGTCAGCGCGCGTCGCAGCGCGAATCTCATAGCGGAAGGGCTCCATCAGAAGGTCTTTCGGCTGTCGATGAGCAGGGTGACCGGCCCTTCGACCTGGGCGCTCACGCGCATGGTCGTCCGAAAGCGGCCCGTCGCCACCTCGAGTCCCTGGTCTCGAAGCGCACGGACCACGGCCTCGACGAGGCCCTCGGCGACCTCCGGGCGCGCTGCTCCCGTGAAGGAGGGCCGACGGCCACGCCTCACGTCGCCATAAAGCGTGAACTGGCTCACGACGAGCACCGCGCCGCCGGTCTGAAGCACCGAGCGGCTCATCTTCCCGTCATCGTCCTCGAACACGCGCAGCCCGGCGATCTTGGTGGCGAGGTACGCGACGTCCCCGTCCCCGTCCCCGTCCCCAGCACCGAGATAGACGAGCAGCCCCTCGCCGATGGCTCCCACGACGGCGCCTTCGACCTCCACCGAGGCCGCGCTCACCCGTTGCGCCACCGCTCGCACGGGACCCTCCTACCACGCGCCGTGCGGACGGCGTGGCGAAGACTGAGGCGCGGGCACGTTTCGCCCGGGCGGGTCCTCGGGCCCCACGCTCGACAGGCGCGCGGGCCTTCGGCACGGTGCGCGCGTGCCCCCGACGCCCGAGCCGCATCGAACGACGCCGCATGGAGCGAAGCCCATCGTTGGGCTCACCGGCGGCATCGCGAGCGGGAAGAGCACCGTCGGCGCTCGGCTCCGCGCCCTCGGCGTTCCCGTCGTCGACGCCGACGCGCTCGCGCGGGAGGTGGTCGCCCCCCACACGCCGGGGCTCGCCGCCGTTGTCCAGGCCTTCGGCGAGAGCGTGCTCACCGCGGAGGGCGAGCTCGATCGAAAGGCCCTCGGTGCGCTCGTCTTCGCCGACGAAGCCGCACGCAAACGCCTCGAGGCCATCACCCATCCGCGCATCGCCGCAGCCGGCCAAGCCCGCCTCGCGGAGCTCGCCACGCACCCGGCGCCTTACCGCGTGTACGAAGCCGCGCTCCTGGTCGAGAACGGACTCCACCGCGCCTTCCCGGCGCTCGTCGTGGTGGCGGCGCGGGAAGAGACGCAGCTCGCGCGGCTGCGGGCGCGCGACGGCCTTGACGAAGCGGCGGCCCGGGCCCGGCTCGCCGCGCAGCTCCCCCTGGCCGACAAGATCGCCGTCGCGACGGACGTGCTTCACAACGACGGCGACCGCGCCACGCTCCTGGCCGCCGTCGACGCCCTCGACGCGACGCTGCGCGCACGCTTCGAGGCGTCGTGAGCGCGCTCGTGGTGGGCTGGCCGGCGCCGCTGGCCCGCGAGCTCGTCGCGCAGC
>JBCCAW010000741.1:0-2453 GCA_039814655.1 Myxococcota bacterium
CCCGGACGAGGCGCTCGAGGACCACGAGCGGCGGCGACGGGGGGAGCGGCGACTGCACGGCGCGACTCTACGCGCTCGCGCCGTCGACCTCGACCGCTCACCGCCACTGCTCGATGGGCCAGCCCTGCCGTCGCGCCGCGCGGCGCAGACGCGGGTCCGGGTTGATCACCCGCGGCTCCTTCACCGCTTCCAGCATCGGCAGGTCCGAGATGGAGTCCGTGTAGAAGGCGCTGGCCGCGAGGTCCGCGCCGTGTTCGCTGGCCCAGCGCTTGGCCGCGCGGACCTTGCCCGGGCCGTAGCAGAGCTCGGCGCAGCGCCCGGTGAAGCGGCCGTCCCGCACCTCGAGGCGGGAGCAGAGCACGTGCTCGATGGCGAGCTCCTCCGCGAGGGGACCCACGGCGTAGGCCGTAGAGGCGGTGAGGATCACCGGCGTCAGGCCCTCGGACCGCCGGCGCGTGACCTCGCGCCGGCCGGCCTCGGCGATCTCCGGCCGCACCCAGTCGCGGTACCAGTCGCGCATTTGGGCCTCGAAGGCCGCTTCCTCGAGGCCTGCGAGCGACTCCAGGGCCTTCCGCGTGACGTCTTCGGCCTTCAGCACGCCGAGCGAGTACCAGGCGAGCCAGCGGCCGAAGCGAGCGAGGTCCCGCAGCCCGGCCTCGCCCCTGCGCCGACGCCAGCGCATGTAGAGGCGACCGGTGTTCACGCGCACCAGCGTCTTGTCCACGTCGAAGAACGCGGCCTTCATCGGAGCCATCCGCGGAAGAGCATCTCGGCCAGCACGTTGCACGCCGCGTGGTAGGCGATGGCCGCGCCGACGCCGCCGCGCCAGGCCCGGAGCACGCCAAAGGCGACGCCGGGTACGAAGGTCGCGAGGCGCGCTGGATTGGGCGCAGGCGTCGCGAGATGCACCAGAGCGAAGAGCAAGGCCTGCAGGCCGAGGGTCCGCGGCGCGACGCCGAGGCGCGCGAAGGGACCACGCTCGGGTACGGCGAAGGCGTCGCCGAGCCGCGTCTGCACGTAGCCGCGGAAGAAGACCTCCTCCGGGAGCGCGATCACGACGAGCTGTCCGAGCGCGAAGCTCGCCATGGAGAGCGCCGCGGGCCAGCGGTAGGGCTCCCCGACGTCGTTCCAGGCCGCGAAGACCAGCACGTAGGGGGGGAAGGTGAGCGCGGTGACGGCCAGTGCGACGGCGCCCTCGCGGAGCGCGCTCCGCTTCCCGCGCCAGAGCGTGCGCGCCAGCTCGAAGACGCCGAAGGGCCCGGCCGGCCCGTCGTCTTCTGCGGTCCCGAGGAGTCCACCGAGCGCGATGCCCTGTCGCTCGAGACCGTCGCGTTCCCGCGCGGCGTGCCTGAGCGCGAGGCTGACGAGCACGGCGCCCACGAGCAGGCCCCCGTAGGGCGCGAGCGCGGGCACGAAGGCGCCGGCGCCCCGCGCGACGAAGACGGCCAGCGCGGCCAGGGCCCAATTGCGGAATACCTCGCGGAGCGGGTCCCCGGGCGCGATCTCCGGAAGCTCCCCGCCTCCCGGCGCCACGCCGGCGCCCTCGCCGCTGGCCTCGGCGGATCCCGCGCCTTCGTTCACGCCCCGAGATTGCACGGCCTCCGATCTCGGGGCAAAGGCCAAGGGGACCGGAACGCATGATCATCCCCGACGAGGTCAAGGAAGCCATCCGCGCTCGCGTGGACCTTGGCACCCTCGTCGGCGAATACGTCCGGCTCCAGAAGTCCGGCGCGAGCCTCAAGGGCCGGTGCCCCTTTCACGACGAGAAGAGCCCGAGCTTCTACGTCCACCCGCACCGCGGCTTCTTCAAGTGCTTTGGCTGCGACGCGAAGGGCGACGTCTTCAGCTTCCTCATGCGCATGGAGGGGCTGGGCTTCGGTGACGCCGCGCGCCGCCTCGCGGAGCGCGCCGGCGTGGAGATCCCCAGCGCCGACCCACACGCCGAGGAGGCCTATCGAAAGAAGCGCCAGCGCGAAGAGCGTCTGCTCGGCATCACCGAGGCCGCGGCGGGCTACTTCCGGACGCAGCTCGCGGAGCACCCGCTCGGCGAGATCGCGCGGGCGGCCATCGCGGACCGTGGCGTGGAAGAGCCGACCTCCGAGGCGTTCCGGCTCGGCTATGCGCCGCACGGGTGGGACGGGCTCACCGGCTTCCTCGCGGCGGGTGGCTGGTCGCCCCGGGAAGCCGAGGAGGTCGGGCTCATCGTCCCGCGCCGTGGTGGCGGCGGCCACTACGACCGCTTTCGCCATCGGCTGATGTTCACCATCACGGGCCCGTCATAACTGTGGCGTAGGTTACGCGCCGAGCTGTGGGCATAATCTGACCCATTCCGCGGTGGATGGCATCAGCGTGCAGCACCACGTCCAGGAGGTTGACGCGAACGCCGCGCATCTGCTCCTCGCAGATTGGGCCGGCGGACGAGGCCCAGGCAAAGCCGGCCACCACCTTTTAGG
>JBCCAW010000715.1:0-2714 GCA_039814655.1 Myxococcota bacterium
CGGACGCGCCGCTCGACGCACGTGCGCAGATCCTGCTCTTCGTCGGGCGCGGGCCCGCGGTCGCGGACAACCTCCCGGTGGGGCGGGCGCATGAGCTCGTGGCCATCGCTCCCGGCGGCGGCGCGACGCGCTCGGTGGTGCCCGCGGACGCCAGCTGGACGCCCACGGACGGCGTGGCGCAATACGAGCTGGCCATGCAGGTGGCGCCCAGCGCCCGCACGGAGCTCGGGCCGACGCAGCTCCCTCAGGACGCGATGGGCACGGCCACGGGAACGCTCGGGCGGGTGCGGGTGGTGACCAATCCGCCGGGCGCCAAGGTGTACCTGCTCGTCGGCTTCGGCGAGGCGCGCATCGACGACCTGGCGGCAAGCGAAGCGCACGAGCTGCTCATCGCCCGGGAGGGAGCGGCGCCGGCGCGCGTCCTCGTCGGCCCGAGCGATTGGCGTGACGGCCCCGGAGGCAAGCGGCTCGCCGAGCTCGACGTGCCCGCTCGCCGGCCTGTGGCGCCGTAGCGTCCCGTGCTAGGGAGCGCTCCGTGACCGAAGGCACCATCCCCAACCCCCACGTCTTTCGCGAGTACGACATTCGCGGCGTGGCCGCGCGCGACCTGCCGGACGACTTCACGCGGGCGCTCGGGCGCGCGCTGGGCACCTTTCAGGCCCGTGCGGGCCATCGGCGCATCGCCCTGGGCCGGGACTGTCGGCTGAGCTCGCCGCGGCTTCACCGGGAGCTGCTGGCCGGGCTCCTGGAGGCCGGGCTCGAGGTCGTGGATGTGGGCGTCGGGCCGACGCCGCGCATGTACTTCGCCGTTCACCACCTGAACCTCGACGGGGGCGTTCACGTCACGGGAAGCCATAACCCGCCGCCGGAGAACGGCTTCAAGATGATGACCGGGAAGGCGTCGCTCTTCGGCGACGACATCCGGACGCTCCAGCGCATGATGGAGGAGAGTGATTTCGACCTCCCCGGCGGCGGCAGCGTCGACGAGGTCGACCTGCTCCCGGCCTACGTGGGTTTCCTGAAGGGCAACCTCGCCATGGGCCCCAAGCCGCCGCGCGTCGCGCTCGACGCGGGCAACGGCGCCTCCGGGCCCACCGCCATCGCGGCCTTCGAGGCGCTGGGTCTCGAGTTCGTGCCGCTGCTTTGTGAGATGGACGGCACCTTCCCGGTGCACCACCCGGACCCGACGCAGCCCGAGGACCTCGCGCTGCTGATGAAGACCGTGAAGGAGCAGCAGCTCGACCTCGGCTTCGCCTTCGACGGCGACGGGGACCGCATCGGCGTCATCGACGCCACGGGGCGCATCCGCTGGGGTGACGAGCTGCTCACGCTCCTCGCGCGCGACCTGCTCGCGCGCCGCCCCGGCGCCGCCGTCCTCGGCGAGGTGAAGTGCTCCCAGACGCTCTACGACGACATCGCCGCGCGCGGCGGCAAGCCCATCTTGTGGAAGACCGGGCACTCGCTCATCAAGGCCAAGATGAAGGAGGAGGGCGCGCTCCTGGCCGGTGAGATGAGCGGGCACATCTTCTTCGCGGATCGCTTTTACGGCTTCGACGACGCCGTGTACGTCGCGCTCCGGCTCGTCGAGCTCCTCAGCGACGGCGGCAAGCCGCTTCACGAACGCCTCTCGGACCTCCCGGTCACCGTGACGACCCCGGAGCTCCGCGTGGACTGCCCGGACGCGGAGAAGTTCGCCATCGTCGACGCGGTCCGTGAGCGCTTCCGCGCCACGCACGATGTCATCGACGTCGATGGGGCGCGTGTCCTCTTCGGCGAAGGCGCCTGGGGCCTCGTGCGCGCCTCGAACACCCAGCCCGTCCTCGTGATGCGCTTCGAAGCCCGGGATCAAGAGCGCCTCGATGCCATCCGGGCCGAGGTCGAGGGCGTGGTGGCCGAAGAGCGCGCGAGTCGCGCCGAGGCCCACTAGCCGTGCCCGGCGCGGACCTGGGCGTCGTGGAGGCGCTCGTCCTCGGCGTGCTGCAGGGGCTCACGGAGTTCCTTCCGGTCTCGTCGAGCGGTCACGTCGCGCTCGGCGCGCTCCTCTTCGGGCTCCGGGACGCGCCGCTCTCCCTCGAGGTCGTGCTCCACCTCGGGACGCTGGCCGCCACGCTCGTGGTCTTTGGCCGGGACGCCCTCCGCCTCGCCGCCGCGGCCCTCCGCGCGCTCGGTGACGCCGAGGCGCGGAAGTCCGAGGACGCACGCATGGCGCTCGCCGTGGTGGTCGGGACCCTCCCCACGGTGGTGATCGGCCTCGGCATGAAGGACGCCGTCGAGGCATGGAAACACCTGCCGGCGGTGGTCGGCGTCTGCCTGCTCGTGTCGGCGGCGGCGTGCCTCGCCACGCGCGTTCGCTCCGGCGAGGGCGAGGTGCCGACGCTGCGCCAGGCCTTCCTCATCGGCGTGGCCCAGGGCCTCGCGGTGCTGCCCGGGCTGAGCCGCTCCGGGAGCACCATCGCGGTGGCCATGCTGCTGGGGCTCCGCGGCGAGGCTTCGTTTCGCTTCAGCTTCCTCCTTTCGCTGCCGGCCATCGCCGGAGCCAGCCTCCTCGTGCTGGGCGAGGACGGAGCCCTCGACCAGCTCCCGCCGTCCGTGTGGGTCGGTGGCGCCGTCAGTCTCTTCGTCGGCCTCGGGGCGCTTTGGGCCCTCCGGGGCATCGTGCTCACGGGACGCTTCTGGCTCTTCGCCCTCTACCTCGTCCCCGCGGGGCTGCTGGC
>JBCCAW010000474.1:0-4825 GCA_039814655.1 Myxococcota bacterium
GACGTCGTAGCGCGGGTCGCTCCCGGCGTGCTCGATGCGCAGCGCGGCCCCTCCCGTTCGCGCCGCCTCTCCAAGGAGCCCCGCGAGGCGAAAGGCACGGCCTCGGCGCGTCTCAGCGTCGGGCCCGCGGGCGGAGACGACGTGAAGTACGTCCGCGTCGATGTCGTAGAGGCTCGCGGAGAACCGCTCCGTAGGCAGCAGGTCCGCGAAGAGGCGCGACGCGAACTCGAGCGCATCGCGGGGCGCCTCCAGGAAGAACAGGTCCTGGCACGCTTCGAAGGCCCCCGCGAGGCGCTGATCCTGTTCGTTCGTGGTGCGCTGGGGCCGGGGGTCCGGCCGCGACGAAGGCGAGAGCAGCTCCGGCGCCGCGGGCTCCGGTGGCGCCTCCGTGCGCTCGACCTTGAGCTCGCCGACCCAGTCTTTCATCTGGGCGGTGACGAGAGGGGGCCGAAGCGGGCGTTCGGTCCACGCGTGGTCGAAGACCGCGACGTTGATGAACTTCCCCGGGGGGCGCGCGGCGAGCGCGGTCACGTAGGCAGCGGCCCGGTCCCGCGCGAGGGCCTCGGCGTGGAGCGGCGGCGTCCCCGGGGGAACGGCGTAGCTCCGCTCGCGGTACAGAAGCGGGTTGTCGGCGTCCGGGTCCGCGTCTCGTGAGCCCACCAGGGTCCACGCCACATCGTCGAGCACCCCCGTCGTCGCCTCCGCGGGCACGGCAACGGGGGCGTCCGCCTCGGCCGGGGAGCTAGGCGGCGGCGGCGTGTCACCCGTTCCCGCCGGTGCGAAGCCGCCGCTGCGCGCGGAGGCTGCCGGCGTCTCTCCCGGCGACGTCGGCAGATCGCCGGCCGGGATGTAGGCCATCGTCTTGCTTTTGGCGCGCCGCTTCGGCGGCGCTGGCTTCGAGCTTGGCGCGGCCGGCTGCTGCGGGATGTACGCCATGGTCTGGTGCTTCGCGCGGCGCTTCTGAGGCGGCACGGAAGGCGACACCGGCGGCGGTACGGATGGCGGCGCGGATGGCGGTACGGGAGGCGTGACGGGCGACGGCGGCGCTACGTCGCGCCCTGGCGGCGGCCTTACGGGGTCCGGCAAGGGCGGCAGGTCGCCCTTGGGAACGTAGGCGATGGTCTGGCTGCCGACGCGGCGCTTCTTCCCCTGGGTAGCCGCCGGCGCGGCCGAGGGCGGTGCCGAACGCGCTGGCCCAGGCGCCGGGCCGCGTGGGGCCCCCTGCGCTGGAGGAAGCGGCGGAAGCTCCCGCGCAGGAATGTACGCCATGGTCTGGGCGCCCACGCGCTTCTTGCGCTTCCGCGGCGGCGGCGCCGACGAACGCTTCGCCGCGTCGGCCACGGGGGGCGGCGCCGAAGGGCGGGCCGCCGTGGGCGCATTGGAGGCCGGCGGCTCCGGGGCCAGCACGATGCGGCGCCGGGCCCGGGGATCGAGCACCGTTACCACGCCGGTCGGCGCCACGGCGCAGCTCGCCCCCGGGGGCACACCACCGGTCTCCCCGAGCGCCGCCCGGCCCGACTGGAGGGCCTCCATCCAATGCGTGGCCGTCACCGTCGCCTCGGAAACGACCACCGAGCCGCCGAGGTCCGACACCACCACTCGCCAACGCTTGCTCAAGCCATCCCCAGAGCGCTCGTGGCGCCTGGCCAAGCTAACGCCGAGCGATTTTCGAAGCAACAGTGGCGCTGGACGGTGATATGGTGCACCGCGTCAACGTGTGGATTTTGGTCGTAGGTTCCGAGGCGAGGGCGGATCGCGAAGGTGGTGCCCTGGACGTGCTGCAGCAGCTTGGCTGCAACGTGAAGGCCACCGATCTCTGGGCGAGCCTCGACGACGAGGAGCTCCGCCGAGACCCGCCGACGGCCGTGCTCATCGAGGCCCTCGACGAAGTCGACGCCGGCCGCGCCGCGCTGCTTCGTTTGCGCGCCGTGGCGTCGCTGGCGGAGGTGCCCGCGCTCTGCGCGGTCACGGTCAACGCGCTCCAACGCCTCGACCCCGGCGACGGCTTCGACGACTTCATGCTGCATCCCTACGTCCCCGCGGAGCTCTACCAGCGCATCCGCCGTGCCGAATGGCAGCGGAGCGACTTCAACGCCCCGGAGCGCCTGAAGATGGGTTCCTTGTGCATCGACCTCGCGGCGCATGAAGTCACCGTCGACGGAAACCCGACGCAGCTCACGCAGCAGGAGTTTGCGCTGCTTCGCTTCCTCTGCAGCAATCGGGGCCGCGTCTTTTCACGCCAGCAGCTCCTCGAGCGCGTCTGGGGCGTGGACTACTATGGAAGCAGCCGCACCGTGGACATCCATGTGCGGCGCTTGCGCATGAAGCTCGGGTCCGCCGTGGACAACCTCGAGACCGTCCGCGGCGTAGGCTACAAGATGCGAGCGCCGTGAGGCGTCGGCTCCGCCTCGCGATCAGCGCCGGCGACCCGGCCGGCATCGGCCCCGAGGTCGTCTTCGGAGCCCTCGCCACGGGCGCCGCCGCAGGGGCCGAGGCAACGGTCTTCGGCGACGGAGAGCAGCTGGCGAGCCTGGCGAAGAGCCGGGATCTCGCCGCGGTACGCATCGTGGACGTCGGCCGCTGCACCGATGAGGTTCGTGCCGCCGCCGCGCCCAGCGCCGAGGCCGGCGCCGCGCAGCTCGCCGCGCTCGAGGCCGCGGCCCGCGAGGTGCTCGACGGCCGGGCGGACGTCCTCGTGACGGGCCCGACGAGCAAAGCCGCCATCGAAGCCGCTGGCACGGCCTTTTCCGGGCAAACGGAACACCTCGCGTCCTTGTCCGGGCTCTCCCGCGACGCGGTGAGCATGCTCTTTCTCGGTCCCCGGCTCCGCGTGGGCCTCGTCACCACGCACCTCGCCGTGCGCGACGCCGCGGCGGCGATCACGGCGGCGCGCGTGCGGCGCACCGCGAGGCACCTTCGCCAGGCGCTCGAGAGCCTCGACGCGCGGGGCACCATCGCCGTCACGGGGCTCAACCCGCACGCGGGCGAAGGCGGGCTCTTCGGGCACGAAGACCGGGAGGTGATCGCCCCGGCGCTGTCGGAGCTCGCTGGCGTCATCGGCCCGCTGCCGGCCGAGGCGGCCTTTCGCGGGGCCGCCGACGGTCGCTTCGACGGCGTGGTGGCCATGCTGCACGACCAGGCGACCATCGCCTCGAAGCTCCTCGACTGGGGCGAGGCGGTGAACGTGACCTGGGGGTTGCCCTTTCTGCGCACGAGCGTGGACCACGGCGTGGCCTACGACATCGCCGGCACGGGACGCGCCTCCGCGAGCGGCATGCGCGCGGCCCTCGACCTCGCCAGGCGACTCGCCTGAGGGGGCCCGGGCCGGACCGGCCGCGCGCCCCGAGGGCGACGCTTCATTGACCCGCCGTCTTCGGCGTACGTAAATCGGCGAGCCGGGCCCGGAGGCCCGGAAAGGAGAGCCATGGGTTTCTGGGCCGACGCGAGCCCTCTGGTGAAGGGCGTGATCGTTTTCGGAGTCATCGGCATCGTGGTGTCCATCGCGGTCCGCGTGATGAGCCGCGGAGCCCCGGAAGGGACGACGCAGCAGCGCGGCCTCCTGCCGCCGGGCGCGGCGGCGCCGCGCTAGCACCCGCTCGCACGCATTGCAGCGGGTTGCGGCCGGGCTCGTCCCGGCGCCGCCAGCGTCCCGCGCTTCTTTTTTGGGGACGGCGCGCTGCGCACGTAGCGTCCCGCCATGCTCCGGGCTCCGTCGCGCCCCGCGTTCCTCGGCGCGCTGTGCGCGCTCTTGGCCTGCCGCCCCGACGCGGCAGAGCCCTCGGGTGCGCCGCGGGTGGACATCGGCGTCGTTCACGTCCGCGCCACGCCCACCCCGCGCCCGGAAGGCCCGGCCGCCGAGGCGGAGCGCGACCAGGTCGCGCCGAATGCAGGGGAGACGCCCCCGGACGCCGCGCCTCTCCGCGCGGGCCTCACCTTCGCCATCCCCGCGGGCGTGCTGCGCGCGGGCTCGGCGCCGGGCACGCGCGGCCGCGACGCGACGGCGGAGGCCGACGAAGTGCCGGTCCCGCTCCCGGCCTTCACCATCGACGCGCTCCCCTACCCGAACGATCCGGACGCGGCGCCACGCACCGGCGTCAGTCGAGAGGAGGCCGCGGCGCTCTGCAAAGGCGAGGGCAAACGCCTCTGCGACGAGCTCGAGTGGGAGCGGGCGTGTGAGGGCCCCTCCGGAGACGCACTCTACGGCAGCGGCACCACGCTCGATCCGGCGGCCTGCGCCGAGGAGCCGGCCCGCTGCCGTGGGCCCTTTGGCCCGGCGGCCATGGGAACGCACCTCGGCGAGTGGACCGCCAGCCCGGCCCGGCGCGGCCTCGGCTCACCACTGGCCACGGCGGTCTTCCGCGGCGCCGCGGCGAGCGGCGCCCTTCCGCTCCACCGCTGCGCATCGCGCCGGGCCGCCGCTGCTGGAACGCGGAGCCCACACCTTTCCTTTCGCTGCTGCGGAGGGCCCGCCCCGGAGCTGCCCTACCCGGACGAGCGGCCTCTGGCGCGCTTCCGCGTGATCGACGACGCGGCGGAGCAACGCGCCGTGCTTGCCGCGAGCGCCTCGCTCCCGGAACTCAGCGCCTTCGCGGAGGGCCTCCAGCGCACCAGCGGCGACGCGGCCGAGGCCGCGGTGCCCGATCCCACGCTCCTGCACGGCTGGGAGCTCGTGGCGAGCGGCGTCCTTCGCTGGGCGCCGGTACCCGGCGAAGAGATCTGGATGCTCAGCGCGCGGGGCACCATGGCGAGCCTGATCGTGGCGCTCCATCGCGAGCGCGACGGCGGCTTTTCCCACGGCGCGAGCTTCGTGCTGGAGGGCGAACGC
>JBCCAW010000478.1:0-4796 GCA_039814655.1 Myxococcota bacterium
CTCGGGACTCGACCAGGGAGACTGCGTGGACAACGAGCTGATCGGCCTCGAGGACTTCGATGGGTCCGGCTACTTCACGTCCTTGCCCACGCTCCAGGGCATCTTCGCAAACCACTTCGGTTCGACCCGAACGACCGCCGGCATCGACCTCATTCTGGAGAAGCTTGGCGACTGATACGCCCGCCGGCTCGCAAGAGTGACAAAGAGCGGGGCGTCGGCGACTGGTCGGCGCCCCGTTTTTTTCGAAGGAGACGACCGTGATGAAGAGTCTTTTGTCCGCCATGCTGCTGACGCTGCTCTGGGGCATACAGGCCAGCGCACAGCCCGTCCCCACGGGAGACGTCGAAGAGCCCACCACTGCTCCTGGCACCTCGGGCCAGGACCCGGGTCGCGTCCTATCGACGGCCGGACTGCCCGTGGTGCCCCGCTTCCGCATCTGGGAGAGCGATCAGTTCGATGGCTTCATCAAGCCGGTCATCCAGATCTCGTCGAGCGCCGTCGCCTACTTTCCGAGCAGCGAGACCAACGACGAGCTCGTTCGAGCGCGCGTCTCCACGTTGCTCTTGGCGCGCCTCGGCTTCGAGGGCCAGCTCTTCAAGTACGTCACGTTCCGCACGCTCTTCGAGCGCAACATGGGCTTCTCCCTCGCGAACGGCGGACCCATCGGAACGAGCATCTGGGAAGGCATGGCCTCGCTTCAGGCGCGCGAGAACTACATTCGCCTGGAGCGCTGGGGCGTCCAGCTCACGGGAGGCATCTTCCCGGATCCTGCCAGCGTCGACTTCGTCGCCACCGACACGCTCGATCTCTTCGGCATGGACCCCTACGTGCGGGACCCACTCCTGCTCAGCGGCTTCAACCAGGGCCAGGGTTTCATGGCGCGCTACAAGATTCCCTGCCTCGGCGACCGGGTTGGTGGACAGCTCGACGTCGGCCTCAGCTTCTCCGCGGGCAACCCGCTCACCTCGAGTCTCTCCTTCGGTTTTGGCGGTGACGTCTCGACATTCGGGACGCTCTTCTTAGCTCCGTTACGGGGTTTGAGTGTGGGCATACCGGGAACGGACACGCAGATGCACGTGCTTTCGCCCTCCGCCATCTGGACCAGCCCCTACGTCGATATTCGTGCCACTACGCAGCTCTACTTCATCGACATCGATATCACCGAGAGCGAGGACCAGGAACTCCGCGGTTACAACGCGCGCCTCACCTTCCAGGTGAAGCCTTACGACGGGCTGCGCCTGTTCGGCACGTTCGCGTACCGGCGCAACCAACAAATCGTCAATACGGACCTCAGCATCCGACGCCCGGACTTCGAGGGCATGGTGGCTGCCGCGGGTGCCGAGTATCGCTTCGGCGACTTCAGCGTCGGAGGTCAGTACTATTGGCTGCGCCAGGATCGGGCCGACAACGCGCTCGGCGCGGAGCAGGTTCTGACGACGCAGATCGCCTCGGTCGGCGTGAGCTACTACCTCTGGAACCCGAACGTCTCGGTGGGTCTCCGGTGGAGCTTCAACACCGTCGACGATACGACCCGGGATGAGGTGCCGCTAAAGTCCACAAACGCTCTGATCTTCAGTATGCGACTGCTCATTTAGACTACCGGCATTCCTGCGTCGGCGTTCCGCCGGTCGTGGGCAAGGGGGCACACGCCCCCATAAAGCCGCTGCAGCCGTTAGCGAATCCGTTTCCGGTTTCCCCACACCCGGGACGATTTCCGGCCGCCCAACCGGCCGATAGAAGAATGCACATTACCGGGTCCTCGGGGTCGTTTATGCATCGTGGTGCGTCGGGCCAGCGGAGCTCCTCCTCCCCGTCGCAGTCGTAGTCGAAGCTGGGCCCACCAGGGGTCGTGTACGACGCTGGAAAGTACGAGGTCTGCCCCGGGAAGACCTCGGCTTCGCCGTCGGCGCAGTCGAAGCGGCCGTCCATGCGCTCTTCGGTGAATCCGTCTGGACACGCGCAGTCCGAGACGCGGATGTCCGCGCCCGGGAAGCCATCGCCATCCTGGTCGCGGAAACAGATTAGCTCCGGAAGACCCTCGTCCGTCGCGGCGTCGCAGTCCTGGCTGACGCCGTCGCAGACCTCCGGGGCGCCGGGGAAGGTGTCCACGTCGCCGTCGTTGCAGTCGCCGGACTGCGCGGGGTTCAGGCAGGCCCCGAGCGAGGCGGGCGCGAAGCCGTCGCCGTCGCCGTCGATGAGCGGGTTGTCGCAGCGCGTGCCGTCCACGCAGAGGTCTTCCGTACAGGGGTCGCCGTCGGCGCATTCCGCGGCCGAGGTGCAGAACGGCGCGTCGACGGGTGCCGCGTCCGGGACCGCGCCGTCCGGGACCGCGCCGTCCGGGACCCCGCCGTCCTGGACCCCGCCGTCCTCCGCCTCGCATCCCACGAGGCGCCCGGACGCATCGCGGACTTCACGCAGGCCGTCTTCGCATTGGCACTCCGACGGAGGGCAGCCCATCAGGCACGCATCGCCGAGGCGGACGAGGCCCACGGGACACGGTCCGGGGGCATCGTCACCGCAACCGGCGCTCGCGGTGACGATGACTCCCATGAAGGCGGTCCTACGGGCCCAAAGGCGCAACGGCATCATGGCGGCATCTTTCCGCGAAGGCAGGAGCGCGTCGAGGTAGCCGCCGCCCTCCCTTCGGGGGCTCGTACCGGCCCGGGAGCGATCACGCACGGCGCGGCTTCCGCCACGCTGAAACCGCGCGGCCCGTGTACTAGCGTCCGCGCCATGACCAGCACCATCGGCGACGCCATCCGGGAGAGTCCCGTCGTTCGGCAGGCCATCGACGCCCTCGTGAGCGAGGTTCAGGCCAAGACCGCGGGCATCACCGCCGTCCGCCCCGCGAACCCGGAGCTCGCCAGCTCCTACGAGGCGCTCTGCGAAGACGCCGCCGGCTCCCGCGGTCGCCCGCTGCTCTACCCCTTCCTCGGAAGCGGCGCGGGCCGCGGCCCATACGTGGAGCTCGCTGACGGCAGCGTGAAGCTTGACCTGGTCACGGGCATCGGCGTGCATTTCTTCGGGCACAGCCACCCGGAGATCATCCGCGCCCAGGCCGAGGCCGCCCTCGAGGACACGACGAAACACGGCAACCTCCAGTCCGGCACGGCGCCCTACGCCTTCGCCCGAAAGCTCTGCGACCTGGCCGGACGCAAGAGCGGGCTCTCGCACGCCTTCCTCACCACGAGCGGCGCCATGGCCAACGAGATGGCGCTCAAGGTCTGCCTGCAGAAGCATTCTCCCGCGGACCGGGTCATCGCCTTCAAGCACTGCTTCATGGGCCGCTCGCTCACCATGACGAGCATCGGCGACAGCGCCGGCGCCCGGGACGGCATCCCCATCACCCTGCCCGTCGACTACATGCCCTTCTGGAACGAGCGCGGCGCCGAGAAGCTCGGCGGCAAGACCAAGTTCATCGACTGGTCCCTCTGGCAGCTCCAGCAGCTCCTGAGCCGCTACCCGAAGCGCCACGCCTGCTTCATCTTCGAGCTCGTGCAGGGCGAAGGCGGCTTCAACGTCGCTCCCCGCGAATACCTCGAAGAGCTCATGAAGCTCTGCAAGGCGAATGGCGTCGCGGTCTGGGACGACGAGATCCAGACCTTCGGGCGCACCACGGAGATGTTCGCTTTCGAGACCTTCGACCTCGGCGAGTACGTCGATGTCTTCTGCGTGGGCAAGATGACCCAGACCTGCGCGGCCATGTTCACCGCCGACTACAACCCGCGCCCGGGGCTCCTCAGCGGCACCTTTACCGGCGGCACCGCCGACTTCCGCACGGGCCGCCGCATCCTCGAGATGCTCGAGGGCGGCGGCTACTACGGCGAAGACGGCAAGTTCGCGGCCCACCACCGGCGCTTCCGTGAGCATGCCGAAGGCCTCCGCAGCCGGCACCCGGAGTGGTTCCCGGAGACCGAGTACGCGCCGGAGCTCATCGGCGGCGTTGGCGGCATGATGCGTCTGACCCCCTTCGGCGGAAAGAAGGAGCCCATCGTCGCCGCGGCCAAGGCCATCTACGACGAGGGCGCCGTGACGTTCTGGTGCGGCCACGGGCCTTTCCACCTGCGTATGCTCCCGCCGCTCCCGGCCATGGAGCTCGAGGACTGGGGCCCGGCCTTCGAGGTGCTCGAGCGCGGGCTGGCCCGCGCCGCCGGCTGAAGCTCCCCGCAGAGCAAGGGTCTTCGCGGGCCCTCAGGTTTTACGGCGCAGGGCCTGTCGCTCGCTATGATCGCCGGGCCATGGCCTACACCTTCGCCGAGCTCGAAGAGCATGAGCGCCTGGCGCTCGCCGGGCTCGTGCGGCTCATGGTGCGCATGGACGGCGAGTTCACGCCGGCCGAGGTCGGCGCGGTCGCGCAGATCGCCCGGGACCTCGGGTCCAGCGACTTCTGGACCATGATGAACGAGGCGCAGCTCCTCGAGATGGAGGAGCTCGCCGCCCGCGTGGAGCGCGTCACCCGAAAGCCCATCCGCGCCTGGATGTACGGGCTCCTGGTGGACCTTGCGGGCGTCGACGGCGTGGACCCCGCCGAGGGTGAGCTGCTCAAATGGCTCACGGAGACGTGGGAGCTCGACCTCTGAGCCGCCGATTTCGAAGTGGTTTCCAGCGCTTCGGGCGAACTTTGGGCTGAGCGCACGATTCCGTTCCCACGGAACGACTGCTGCGTAACTGAAAAATCGCCTTGGTCGACGTAGCCTTCAGAGCGTTACCGACGTTCTGCTGTGACCCTGCGATTTTCCCCACGCCCCGTTCGCTCCGCCGGCCGGCCCTCGCACGCCGCGGTGCCTTTCGCCGCC
>JBCCAW010000263.1:0-7981 GCA_039814655.1 Myxococcota bacterium
AGCAGCGCCGGCAGCTCGGGCCGAAGGGGCCCCGCCATGGCGCGTTTTTGCTGCTGCGCGGCCCCGAGCGCGATGACGCCGATGGGCAGGAGGAAGGCCAGGCACACCAGCGCATAGACCCCGGCGCCGCTGTCGACGCCGAAGGGCGCCGCCGCGAAGAAGACGAGGCCCCCGGCCGTCAGGCCGCTCGTGGTGAGGAGCCGGCGGGGCGCCAAGGTGCCGGACGCGACGGCGGACCCGCCGGCGATGCCCGCGAGGAAGGTGAGCAGGATCAGACCAAAGGACTGAAAGGACGAGCCGATGGTCATGGCCAGGGCCCGGCTCCACACGACCTCGTAGCAAAGGGAGGCCAGGCCGCTCACGGCGAAGACGGCGAGCGCGGCCTTTCGCGCCAGAGGAGGGACCGGCGCCGTCGGGTCCGTCGTGCCCGTCGCGTCCGCTGCGCCCGTCGCGTCCGCGGCACCTCGGCGTCGAGGCGTGCGTCGTCCGCGGCCTGGTCCCTTAGCCATGGGGCGTCCGGGCGCGAGGGCAGGATGCGAAGCGGCTCCCCCTTCTCCCAGCGGCCGCGCAAGAGCGTGCCGCGGGCGGCGAAGAGCCCGGCCGCCAGTAGGAGGTTGGCCAGCGCGGCCACGCCGTTGGTGGCGCTGACCCCGAGCAGCGGCATGAGCACGAAGGTGCCGAGGCCTACGCCGGTGCACGCGCCCAGCGTGTTGATGGCGTAGAGGGCGCCGACCAGGGCCCCGACGTTGCCGGCGTCGCCGCGCCGGCTCACGAAATGCTGGGACAGCAGCGGGAGGCTGGCGCCCATGAGCGTCGTGGGGACGAGCAGAATCGGCAGCACCGCCGCGAAGCGGCCGAGAATCAGCCCGAAGGCCCCCGCGTCCCCCGCGTGAAGCGCACGGTTCACGTCGGCGAGCCAGCCCTCCGGGTCGACGAGCGCCGGAAGCACGAGCGCCCAGAGGCCGACGAGGCCCTCGACGAAGGCGTAGGTCATGAGCGGGTGCTTGATGCGCCCGACCACGCGACCGGCGAGGAACGCGCCCAGACCCAGCCCGGCCATGAAGACGGTGACCGTCGTGCTGATGGCCACACTGCTCGCCCCGAAGACGTGGCTCAGGTAGCGCGACCAGATCGACTGAAAGACGAGGCCCGTCGCGCCGGACAGGAAGAACGCGAGGAAGGCGATGGGCAAACCGCGGGCCCGGCTCACCGGCTCCGAGGGAGCGTCGTCGGTCCCGGCATCCGCCGCGGCGCGCGTTGCGTCGGTCGATTCCTCAGCCATGCGGGGCCCGAGCCTGCCCGCGCCAGGGCCGGGACGCCAGCGGCGCATGCGCGCTGCATCCACGTGCCGCACCGACGTGCCGCGCCGACGTGCCCGTCTCTGGCCACCGCAGGGGGAAAATCCCGGCGGAACCCGTCGCGGCTTCGGGGCGGGGGTACTAAGCTCTGCAGCGTGCGGCGCCCTGGGATCACCGCTCCTCTGCTTCGGGCCGGCGTCGCCGGGGCCTGCCTCCTGGTCGGCGGCGCGACGCTCGCCGCGCAGCGCAGCGGCGCCGGCGGGCGCCGCGCCGCGCGAACCATCGACCGGGCGGAGCGCTTCTTCGCCTCCGGCGACCTCGGCAGCGCCACGAGCCTCTTTCGCCGTGCCGTGCAGGCGGACCCGGGCGGCAGCGCCGGCTACCTGGGCCTGGCCCGCGCTTACCGCGCGCGCGGCGACCTCGCGGAGGCCCAGGCGGTGCTCGAGTCAGGCGCGCGGCGCGTGCCGGGGAGCGTCGAGCTGCAGCGCGCGCTCCTCGACCTGCACCTCGAGGTCGGCGCGCTGGATCGCGCCGAGGCCCAGCTGGACGACGCCCTCCGGCGCTTTCCCGCGAGGGCGGAGCTCTGGCGCCTTCGCGGGGAGCTCGCGCAAAGGAGCGGGCGCTTCAGCGAGGCGCTGACGGCGTATCGAACGGTGCTGGACCTCGCGGCCCGCGGGAGCGCCGTGGCCCGGGAAGACGCGGAGGCGGCGCGTACGCTCGCGCCGGCGCTCGTGGTGCTGCTCGGGGAGCGGGACCCGGTCGCGCGCTGTGGCGATAGACCGGTTCGCGAGGCGCTCTGCGCCCGCGGGCGCTAGACGTCCTCGGCAGACAGAACGACCGTCCCCACGGTCCTTCGGTCCGATCGCGCGCGACTTCCGTCTCGGACATCGAAGCTCCGAATCAAGCGCTCGGGGCGGGTACTAGCTTTGCGAGCGGAGCACGGTTTTTACCCCCTGCGTGGCTTCGTTCACGAGCTTGGAGGCGAGCTGCACCTCCTCGGCCCAGCGATAGACACCGGCCTGGAGCGCCAAGAGATCGCCGGGCTGGAGCCCGCCGCGGCGGGCACGACGAATGGCCCGGTCGACGAAGTCCTGCCGGGCGCTGAGCGACCGCGCGCTGGCTTCGAGCACGTCGCCGAGGTCCGGCGACGCCGGCGCTGGCGCGGGCAGCGCGTCCGCGAAGCGGCGCCCGGAGCGCGGCGTCGCGGGTTCGGGGCGAGGGACGGCCCGCCGAGCGGGTGCGATGCGAGGGTGAGGCATGGACCCCTCTCGCGTCCGTGGTCCGCCAGTTGCGCTCGCGTCCCTATTCGGCTTCGAGGCCTTCGCGCAGCCGGGCGAGGGCCTTGCCGTGGAGGCGACTGGCCCAGCTCTTCGAGATACCCAGGTCCTCGGCCACATGGTCGAAGCGGCGGCCCTCGAAGTAGAAGCCGCGGACGAGCGCCGCCTCGCGGTCCGGAAGCTCGTCGAGCAGCGCCCGGAGGCGCCGTTTCGTCTCCTCGTGGAGGGTAATCGCCTCCGGGCTCTCGTCCGGGCGTTCCTCCTCTTGGCCTACGGCGCTGGCGATGTAGCTCATGGTGAGCTTGCCGACGGCTTCGCGCAGCGCTGCGGCGCTTCGCGCTCGGTCACCGCGGCGGGCCGGGTCCGCGGCGCGCCCCTCGGCCTCCGCCTCACCGAGGTAGAGCGCCGACTGCGCGGCCTTGAGCTGCTGGTAGGCCTTGGCCGGGAGCCGGCCCGAGGCGCGCACGCCATCGATGATGGCGCCGCGCACCCGGTAGTACGCGAAGGTGTTGAAGCGGACCCCGCGGTCCGGGTCGAAGCGGCTCTTGGCCTCGAGCAACCCCTGAAAGCCGTAGGCCATCAGATCGTCCTGGTCGCCGCTCAGCTCGTAGCGTGCCCTCAGCCGGGACACGACGCCTGCGACGAGCGACCGGTGCTCTTCGATGAAGGAATCGTCCGCGGACAACGGGGGCTCCGTGCGTAGGCGGGTTGGATAGCCGGCCCGGCACGAGAGGGTCAAGGACGGCGCCCGCACACGGCGCGGCGCGTCTTCGCTGGTGGCCGCGTCGCGGCTCGCGTAGGAAACGCATCATGGGCGTGCTGGCCGAGACGGATCCCGTGGGCCCCGCGCGCGCCGACCGAGGTCGCGCCGGGGCCTTCGCGACGCTCGCGGCGCGCGCCAGCACCGAGGCCGGCGCGGCGGAAGCGCTGACGCTCGCCTGGGCGGCCCATGCCCCGCTCGAGCGGCTCCGCCTCGCCGAGGCCTTCGCCGCGGACGCTCGGGCCCGGGGCGCCGATCCCACGGGCCTCCTCGAGCTGTGGGCCCGGCTGGAGCCGGAAGGGGAGACGCGCCGCAGCCTGCAGCGGCTCCTGCGCCCGGCCTTCCGTCTCTTCCGCCGGGAACGGGCAGGGTGCGTGACGCTCTGGTTGGCGTGCCCTGCGCGCCGCGCGCGCTACGACGTCGTGCTCGTCATCGAAGCGCGCGGCGACGGCCGCGCCGTGGCCGCGCGGATCCGGCGCCGGATGCCGCCGGCGGAGCTCGCGGCGGAGCAAGAGCGGCCCCTCGCTAGGCACGCGGCGGAGCTGGCCGAGCTGCTCTGGCGCTTCGTGCGCGCGGGCGGCCGGCTCCCTCCGGAGGCGCGTCGTTTCGCGCCGGCCTTCGACGTGCAGGCCTCATGGCCCTGCTGACGCCGCTCCCGGCGGCGGACGCGACGCGGTTGGCGGCGGCCCACGGCCTCGGTGCCGTCACGGAGGTCACGCCCATCGCCGGCGGGAGCGTCAACTCGAACTTCTTTCTGGATATGGCGCGCCCCGGGGGCCCGAGCCGGGTGTTCCTGCGCGTGTATGAGGAGCAGGACACGGACGGGGTGGCCTTCGAGTGGGCGTTGCTGAAGCACCTGGAAGACCATGGGGTGCCCGTGCCCGCGCGGCTTCGCGGCCCGCGGCCCGGCGAGCTACGCGTGGCCGGGAAGCCCGTGGCGCTCTTCGCCCTCGCGGCCGGGCGCCCGAGCTGCCAGGGCGCCGTGACCGCGGCCCGCGCGCGCGCCGTGGGGGCCTTTCTCGGTCGCGCGCACCGGGTGACCCGGAGCTTCGGTTGGCGCCGGCGGAGCCGCTTCGAACCCGCGTCCCTCCGCACGCGCATCGCGGCCATCCGCGCCCGGCTCGCCCGCGATCCCGATCCCGCGGTCAGCGCGGCGCTCCCCCGGCTCGAAGCCGAGCTCGACCGCGCGGCGCCTTCCGCGCTGCCCGGAGGTGTGGTGCACGGGGACCTCTTTCGCGACAACGTCTTCTTCGAGGGGGACGCGCTCGTCGCGGCCATCGATTGGGAGAGCGCGGCGCTCGGGAGCTACGCCTACGACGTGGCCGTCACGCTCCTGGCGTGGTGCTACGGCGACGACCTGGACCTCGGGCTCGTCGCGGCGCTCCTGGGCGGCTACGCGGCGGTCCGCCGCCCGAGTTCCCTCGAGCGCCACGCGCTCGAGGGCGCCTGTCGCGCGGCCGCGACGCGCTTCGCGATCACACGCATCACCGACTTTCACTTTCGCCGCGGAAGCGGTCAGGTCCAAAAGGCGTTTCAGCGCTTCGTGGACCGACTCGACGCCATCGACGCCCTGCCCGCAGACGCCCTCGCCGACCGGTGGGCCCCGTGAAGGGCCGGCGGCGCCGCGCGGCGCTGGCGCTGGGGCTGGGACTGGCGCTCGCGCTGGGGCTCTGGCTCTGGCTCTGGCCCGCGGCGCAAAGCCCGCGCGCCCGAGGCGCGGGGGATGCGGCGCTGCCGGCGGCCGTGCCCGACGGGGCCGACGCGGGCCATGGCGCACACGTCGCCGCTCGCCCGGAGCAACCACGCTCCGCCGCCGGCAACGACGCGCGCGCGCGACCACCGGACGAGCCAGAGCCAGCCGCGGGGGCGGCGCAGGTCCCGGACCTTGGTCTGCGAACGAGCGGCGCCGGCCTCGTGGGCATTCCCGCCGTGGTTCCGGCGCCGGTGCCCGAGGCGACGCCGGACGTCGTGCCCGAAGCCGCTGCGGAGGGGGAGGGCGGCCTCCGAAACCGCGGTGGACCGGCGCTCGCTGCGGTCGCAGCGCAGCTCAACGGTGAGCTCATGCCCCTCGTCGACGAGTGCATCGCCATGGCCCGGGAGCGGCAGCCGAGTCTGACCGGGAACGTGGCGCTGGAGCTCGACATCGTGCCTTCGGGGCCCGGCCGCGCCCTCGTCACGGCCGTGCGCCCACAAGAGGGGCACGACGTGGACGATCCCGAGCTCTTCTTCTGCCTGCGCGAGAGCGCGCTCTCCCTCGAGGGTCTGGAAGAGCCGCGCAGCGTGAGCCTCACGATTCCCCTCGGGCCGGCCCGCGCGGAGCCGGAGGACCCCGCGCGCGCTCGCTCCCGGAAGGTCGGGTCGCTGGCGCCCCCGGGGCGACGCGCGGCGAAAAGCGGGCGCGTGAAACATCGCCGGGCCCGGGGCATACCATGGCCCGAGGAAGCGAAAGACCATGAGTGACGAGGACGCGAAGGCCGAGCCGCGCGAGGCCTACTACGACGCCAGGGACCTGGCGCGCTTCGGCGAGATCGGCGCCCACCGGCCCGAGCTCGCGGAGAAGTTCTTCGCCTGGTACGGCGCGGTCTTCGAGGACGGGGCCCTGAGCTCCCGCGAGAAGGCGCTCATTGCCTTGGCCGTGGCGCACGCCATCCAGTGCCCCTACTGCATCGACGCCTACTCCAAGGGCGCGCTCGAGAAGGGGGCGGACCTCGAGCAGCTCACGGAGGCCGTGCACGTCGCGGCGGCCATCCGGGGCGGCGCGAGCCTGGTGCATGGCCTCCAGATGCGGAACCACGCCGACAAGATCAGCATGTGAGCCCGCAATGACCCCGCCCGATGGATCTCTGCCGCGCGACGGGCTCGCTCCTTCGCGCTACCGGCGGAAGAAGCTGCCGACGCTCGCCGCTCGACGCTCGCCGCTCGCGGCGCCGGCGGAGCAACGCGCACGCCTCGACGCCGTGTCCCTGGAGGTCGAGTTCGAGGACGCGCTCGCGCGCGCCGCGCTCTTTCCCCTCCGCCCGACGCGCCTCGAGGTCTTCCAGGTGAACGTCGGCCGCCTGTGCAACCAGACCTGCCGGCACTGCCACGTCGACGCGGGGCCGGACCGCACGGAGGTCATGAGCGCCGAGACCTTTGCGCTCTGCCTCGATGCGTTGGCGAAGAGCGATGTGCCGGTCGTGGACATCACCGGCGGCGCCCCGGAGCTGAACCCGGGGTTCCGAGGCTTCGTCGAAGCCTGCCGGGCGCTGGGCAAGCACGTGATGAACCGCTGCAACCTCACGGTCATGGAGACCGGACGCGGTCGCGACCTGCCCGAGTTCTTCGCGGCCAACGATGTGGAGGTCGTGTGTTCCCTGCCGCACTACCGGGCCCTCGGGACCGATGCGCAGCGCGGAGAGGGGGTCTTCGACAAGAGCCTTCGAGGACTCGAGAGGCTCAACGCGCTGGGCTACGGCAGCGGGCGCCGGGACCGGCGTCTGGTCTTGGTCACGAACCCCGTGGGCGCCTTTCTCCCGGCGCCGCAGCCCAGCCTCGAGGCCGAGTGGAAGCGGGAGCTCGACCGGCGCTACGGCGTGCGTTTCGACGCCCTCTTCACCATCACCAACATGCCCATCAGCCGCTACCTCGAGTGGCTCGAGGAGTCGGGCAACCTCGAGACGTACCTCGCCGCGCTGGTCGCGGCCTTCAACCCCGCCGCGGCGCGCGGGGTGATGTGCCGGAACACGCTCAGCGTGGGCTGGGACGGCACGCTCTACGACTGCGACTTCAATCAGATGCTCGAGATGCCCGTCGAGGGAGGCGTGGGCCACATTCGCGATTTCGAGGAGGCGACGCTCGGGACCCGGGCCATTCGCACCGGGCGCCATTGCTTCGGCTGCACCGCCGGCGCGGGCTCGAGCTGCGGCGGTTCGACGGTCTGAGGAGGGCCGATGCGGGCGGTGCCGTGAGCGCCCGCCTTGGTGCCTCCGGGGCCTGACGCCATGCTCCGCGGCGATGGACCTGCGTCTCGGCGAGCTTCACCAGACGATCCGCGACACGACGCGGGCCTTCGCGCAAAAGGAGCTCGCCCCGCGGGCCCATGCGCTGGAGGCCGCGGGCGCGCTCCCGGACGACGTACGTGGCCAGCTCGCGGAGCTCGGCCTCTTCGGTCTGACCGTTCCCGAAGACGAGGGCGGGGCTGGCCTCGACGGCCTGGCCTTCGCCGTCGCGGTGGAAGCCATCGCGGCGGCCAGCGCCGACGTGGCGTGGCGGCTGGCCGTGCACGCGGGTCCGGCCATGGCGGCGCTCGAGGGCCGGGAGCGTGGCGCCTTCGCCGAAGGTACCGCTCTGGCGAGCTACGCCCGGGCGAACAAGGGCGTGGCCGTCTTCGCGCCGCTCCCCGCGGACGTGCTGGTGGCGTGCGCGTCCGGCGGGCGTTTGTTTGCCGTGGACGCGCCCGAGGGCGCGGCCGTCGCCACGCTCGGTCTTCGCGGCGCAGGCCTCGCGGACGTGCCCCTGGACGCGGCGGCGCCGCTCCCCGGCGATGGGGCGATGGTCCAGGCCTGGGCGGACCTCGCGGCGGCGGCGACCATGCTCGGCGCGGGCGATGGCGCCGCCCAAGCCGCGCTCTCGTACGCCAAAGAGCGGACGCAGTTCGGTCGCCCGCT
>JBCCAW010000655.1:0-3158 GCA_039814655.1 Myxococcota bacterium
CGCAAGACGACGGTGCGCGCCTCTGCGCCATGAGGTCCGATCGTGGCCATGATGGCCGAGGAGCGCATCGCGGCGCGGTCCGGCGCCTTCCACCCGACGCTCGCCATGCCCGCGGCGGACTACGACCGGCCGCTCTTCGCCGAGGAAGACGCGGTGCACCAGTCCGACAACGTCGGAACGAGCCACCTCTGCGTGGTCGACGGCGAAGGGAACGTGGCCGCGGTGACGACCACGGTGAACCTGCCCTTCGGCGCGCGCTACACGGCCGCGGGCATCGTCATGAACGACGAGATGGACGACTTCGCGTCGGCCGTGGGCGAGATGAACGCCTTCGGGCTGCCCGGCGGCGCGCCGAACCTGCCGGGCCCGGGCAAGCGCCCGATCTCGTCCATGACGCCGACCATCGTCTTGGGTCCGGACGGGCGGCCCGCGCTTTGTGCCGGCGCGGCCGGCGGGAGCCGCATCGTCACGGCAACGCAGCAGGTGGCCCTTCACCATCTGGTCTTCGGCCTGCCTCTCGGCGAGGCGCTCGCGGCGCCGCGCGTGCATAACCAGGGCGCGCCGGACCAGCTTCGCACGGAGAACGTGATGCCCATGGACGAGGCGCGCATCGCGGCGCTCGTAGCCCGGGGCCACACGCACGAGCCCATCCGAAACATCGCCAACGCCCAGGTCATCTCCATCGTGCGCGATGGCGACGGCGTGACGCTCACCGCGGCGAGCGACCCGCGGAAGGGCGGCCGCCCCGCCGGGCGCTGACCGGCGCCGCGGGTGCTCAGCGCGGGAAGGTGAGGCTGCGGATCAGGGCGCTGGACCTCCGGACACGCCGGGACCGGCGATTCACTCTTGCCGCCGCTCCTCAGGGCTTCGGGTGCGCGAAGAGGAAGTCGAGGAGTCGGTCGGCGTAGTCGGCCTGGAAGAGCGGCACGTGGCCGCCGGATTCGATGGTCCAGAGGCTTGCGCCGATGCCCTCGGCGCAGCCTTCCTCGTAGGACTGCGCGTCCGTGTCGTCGCCGGGTAGCGTGCGCACCAGGTCGAGACGCTCGTCGGCCACGCGGGGCTCGCCTGTGCAGCCCGCGCGCTGGGCCCAGCGCAGCACGCTCTCTTCGGCGCCGGGGTAGGCGCCTCGGCCGAGGGTGCCGCCGCCGTAGCGGATCACCGTGTCGTCGGTCCCGTGAATCTGCAGCACGCTCACCGGCTCGCTGGCCGGGCAGTCCGCCTCGTCTTCGTGCGTGGCGCCGGCGAGGGAGACGATGGCCGCGACGCGATCGGCCGCGTCGCAGGCCATGCGGTAGCTCATGAACCCGCCGTTCGAGTGCCCGACCACGTAGATGCGCGCCGGGTCCACGGAGACGACGGCGGCGGCCTCATCGATGAGCCCGGTCAAGTACGCGACGTCGTCGACGGACGAGCTCCGGAAGTTGCAGCAGGCCGCGGTGGCGTTCCAGAAGGGGTTGCCGCCGGGCGTCTCCTCCGTGCCCGTTGGGCTCAGCAGAAAGAAGCGGCGGGCGTCGACGCGCCGGGGCAGGCCGAAGTAGGCGTCGAGCTGTGCGCCGTTGCTCGTGTAGCCATGGAGGCTGAGCACGAGGGGCAAGCTCTCGCCGGCGTAGTCTTCGGGGACGCGGAGCGTCACGGGCCGGTCGCCGCCGAGCACGACGTCGCCTTCCGGTACGCCACGGTCGGGTTCGCCGCCGTCTTCCGCGACGCCTTCGTCCGGCGCGCTTGCGTCGGACAGCCCGGACAGGTCCCCCGCGTCGACGCCCAGGTCCACGCTGCCCGGATCGGTCGTCGCAGTGGGCGTATCTTCGCCGCAGGCGAGCGCGACGCTGAGGAGAAGAGCCCAGGGCACGAGGTGTCGCATCGCGTGCAGCCTACTGCACGGTGGCCCGGACCGACGGCGGGCACGTCAGCCCGCGGCGTGCGCGCGGAGGTATTCGAGCATCACCGCGTGGGACCAGCTCCGGCCGTCGTCTTCGAGGTGCGCGCAGTGGCTTCCGCGGCGGGTGATGGCGAGGATGCCGTGGGTCAGGGCGCCGATGAGGCGCTTCCGCACCCGCTCCACCATGGGAAGCCGGCAGATGGGGTCGTCGGCGGCGTTCAGGGCCAGCATGGGGATGGTGATGTCGTAGGCGACCTCCATGGGGTTCGAGGCGCGGAGGTAGTCGGCGCGCGTGGCAAAGCCCGCCAGCCCATGCGCATGCCGGTGAAAGGCGCCGAGGTCCTTCGCCGCCGCGCACTCCGCGTAACCGGGGCGTCCGCGCAGGAGCGCTTCGTGCGGCGCCAGGAAGTACTTCTTGAGGCGGCCGGCGATCACCCGGCTGTACACGGGGTGCACGTAGTCGAAGAGATCCGCGAGATCGTAACCCGGACAGTAGAGGGCCGCCGCGCGAAGCGGCGTGTTCGGCGTCTCGCCGAGGTAGCGCGCCAAGAGCCCGGAGCCCGCGGAGCTTCCGAGCGCGAAGAGCGGCGCGCCGGGCTTCTCGGCCTGCACGTGGGCGATCTGCGCGCGGAGGTCGTCCGTGTCGCCCATGGTGTTGAAGCGGGGCGTACGGAGCGGAACGCCGCCATGACCGCGCCGGTTGCAGACGACGACGGTCCAGCCGAGCTCTCCCTGGACCTGCCGCACCAGCTCCCGCAGGTCGTCGCCGTCGCCGGTGATGGTCGGCATGACGAGCAGCACCGGCGCTTCCGGTCCGCGCAGCCATTGCAGAGACACTTCGCCGCCGTCCGCCATCACGAGGCGCTCGTTCCGATCCCAGGCCAGCGGCGCCGCGCGTCCCTCGCCGCGGACGAGGAGCCCGATCTGCACGTGCGGGTTCCGGGCCCAGGGCTGGGGGCGGAAGCCGCGGCGGAGCGTCGGGCAGGCCATCACCACGCTGCGGTTCGCCGCGTTGTCCTGGTAGTAGATGCGCATCGTCGGGGCCAAGCTCGCCAGCGGGTCCGGCAACCGCAAGAGCGGTGGGGGGGCTCGCGCCCGTGGCGTCGGGCTTCGACGCGCCCGAGGCGCGTTCCGGGGTCTAGACGTCCGCGACAGAAGTAACGAACGTCTCCGCGGTCCTTCGGCCCGAGGTCACGCGCGCCCCTCCTCGCCGATGCCCCGCATCGACTCGTCGTGTCGCCCGCAACCCCGAACCGAAATCCTCGCGGATACGCTCGCG
>JBCCAW010000256.1:0-8211 GCA_039814655.1 Myxococcota bacterium
CGGCCTCGGAGGCCGTGGATCCTTCGGGGCCGGCGCGCGCGGGAGTGGCGCGCCGGCTGCACCGAGCTCGAGCCGAGCGACGGCGGGTCGGGGCCGCGCGGGAAGCGGGTCCGGCACGACGGGAAGCCGGACCGGAGCCCTCAACCCCGACGTGGGCAGTGGCGGAGCCGGCGGCGGCGTGGGCGAGGCCGCCGTGTCCGATCTTCTCGTGGCCAGCACGTTTCAAAGCGGCGGGAGCGGCGGCGGCGGCGGCGCGAGCCAGTACTCGCCGACGCCTCCCGAGCGCTACGCGCCGCACGGCGGGGCCGGTGGCGGCGGCGCCGGCGGAGCCATCCGCCTCGTGAGCCTCACGCGTCTGGAGATCGGTCCGGCCGGCGCCGTGCTCGCCAACGGCGGCGCCGGCGGTGACGTGCTCGTCATCCGCGAGCCCACGGAGCTCGCGGACGGGACCATCGACCCGGCCTACCAGCGGCGACCCGGGGGCGCGGGCGGGGCCGGCTCCGGCGGCGTGGTTTTCCTGGCCACGCCCATCCTCGAGGTTCGGGGCCGCGTCGAAGCCGCGGGCGGGCTCGGCGGGCGAGGCGAGACCGGTTCCCGTACGGCGAGCAATTTCGGCGGCGACGGCGGCGTCGGCCGCGTCCGCGTCTCGACGCGCATCGCACGATGCGTGGCCACGGGCACCTTCGACCCGCCGCTCGCCGGAGGTCGCTGCCTCCCGAGCGGCGGCGGCGCCGGCGTGCCCGCCATCGTCGAGTGGCCGGACTGAGCGTCAGAGCGCGACGCGCTCGAGCTTCGCGGGCACGCGCTTGTGCCAGGGCGTGCCCACGAAGGGGTCGCGGGACTCGGTCTGCGTGAGCTCGTTCGGTGAGATGCCGCCGTGCAGGCCCGTGGCCCCGATGCCCGTGCCGTTCGGCAGGGAGATGTGCCCGCGCTGCATGGCCCCGCTCACTTCCACGGCCACCGTCGCCGCGCCGCGGGGCGTGGTGACCTTCACGCGGTCGCCGGTCGCGACGCCGAGCGCCGCCGCGTCCTCGGGATGCACGCGGAGCGCGCCCTCCGCGTCCTTCTTTCGCCAGTCCGGGTCCCGGATGATCGTGTTCGCCGTGAAGCTCCGGCGCTCGCCGGCGCTGAGCACGAAGGGGAAGGACTCGTCCCGGGCCGGGGGGCCGGCGGCGAGGCCAGCGGCCTCCTCGAGCAGGTCGGTGAGCGCGAGCTCGATGCGCTGGCTGGGCGTCTTCACCGTGCCTCGCACGTCCGCCCAGTCCCCCTTTGCGAAGACGAGGCCGTGCGGGGAGCTCAGCATGGCCTCGAAGAGCTTCGCGCCGGCCACGGGCGCTGGGCCGTCGAAGCCCGCTGACGCCAGGGCCTTCGGGTTCTTCATCGCGGCCTGCACGGCGAGGCCGAGCAGAACGGCGCCCTCGCGCACGTCCTCGGGGAGCGCCGGGCCGAGCGTTCGGTAGAGAATCACCGGCGCCATCTTCGCCTGCGGGCCGAAGGCGACCTTGGCGAAGGCGGGCATGTAGGCCGCCATGCCTTTCGCCGCGGCCTCGCGCAGCTCGTCCATGGGCGCGCCCTCGAGGGCGCCGAGAGCTTCGCAGAGGCGCGCGTGAATCTCGGCCTCGGGCAGTGCCCCCGCGGGCGGCGTCATCAGCCGCGGCCGGAGGTGAAAGACGTTCTCCGGGAACTCGAAGTTGAAGAAGGTGGCTTCGGCCTTCTCGAACTGCGTGCTCGCGGGCAGCACCACGTCGGCGAGCTGCGCCGTCTCGCTCATGGCGACGTCGACGACCACCACGAAGTCGAGCTTTCCCAGGGCCTCGCGCATGCGCGGGCCGTCGGCGAGGGAGTGCGCGGGGTTTGCGGCCTCGACGAACATGGCCCGGAAGCGCTTCGGATCGTCCGTGAGGATCTCGTCGGCGATGCTGTTGCAGGGGATCATGCCGCCGACGATGCGCGCCCCGGTCACCTGCGAGCTGTGCTTCGAGCGGCCGTCGGCGATGTTCACGAGGCTGGGCGCCGAGAAGTGGGCGCCGGGCCGGCCGTAGTTGCCCGTGAGCAGCCAGACGAGCTTGTGCAGGTAGCTCACCAGCGTGGAGTGCTGGTTCATCTGCACGCCGAGGTCTTCGAAGCTCGCGAAGCTCTTCGCCTGGCCGATGATCCGCGCCACCTCGCGAAGCTGCGCTTCGGGGACGCCGCAGTGGCTCGCGTAGCCGGGGACGTCGACGCCCCCGAGCACGGCGCGGACCTCGTCGAGCCCGTCAGCGCCCGCGAGGAAAGCCGTGTCGAGCAGGTCCTCTTCGAAGAGCACGGCGATGAGGCCCGCGAGCAGCCAGGCGTCCGTGCCCGGCTTCACCTGCAGGTGAACGTCGGCGAGCTCGGCGCTCTTGGTGCGCCGCGGGTCGACCACGATGAGCGTGCGCTCCGGGTCGGCCGAGAGCTCCTTGAGCGTGACCCGGGCCCGCGGGATGCCGTGGGAGAACCAGGGGTTTTTGCCGAGGAAGAGCCCCACTTCGCAATGCTCGAAATCGGCGCGGGTGCTGAGCCCCATCATGCGGTGGCCCACCCAGAACTCGCCGGTCTTCTCCTGCGCGAGCGCGCTCGAGCGGTAGCGCATGCCCAGCGCCCGGCGCGTGGCCGTGGCGTAGGCGCCGGGGAGATGGTTCCCCTGGCCGCCGCCGCCGTAATAGAAGATGGACTCGCCGCCGTGGGCGTCGCGAATGGCGCCAAGGCGATCGGCGACATGCGCGATGGCCTCGTCCCAGCTCGCTTCGGCGAAGGTGCCGTCGGCCTGGCGGATGAGCGGCGCCGTCAGTCGGTCTGGCCCGTTCTGGTAGTGGTCGAGGCGATGGGGCTTCTCGCAGGCGTAGCCCTTGGACGCCGGGTGCACCTTGTCGCCGCGAAAGCGCACCAGGCGACGTCCCGCCTCGGCACCCTCACCGCCGAGCTGGACCTCGAGGCCGCAGTTGCACTCGCAGAGGATACAAGCGGTGGGCTTCCACTCGCTACGTTTGGACGGCGTCGTGCTCATGCTGGAAGCCTCGACGACCCGGTCTCTAAACGCAACCAGATTAGAGCGGCGCGGCGTGATGCGCGGCGTTGGCGCCGTCCGCCGCGACGTTCCGCGGTTGCCCCTCGGCCCAGAGGAGCGCCGCGATCATGGCGACGTAGCTAGTGACGAGCACGGGCACGGCCCAGCCGTCCATCGCCGCTGGGGGCGCGACCCCCGTCAGCTCGGCCAGCGACATGTCGGCCGAGAGGAACATGAAGGCGAGGCCGCCGCCGAAGACGCCGATCCACGCTCGCCACGTCCCGCGGCTGCGGGCGACGCCTGCCTTCGCGTCCGTGCGCACCACCCAGGCCAGCATCGCGAGGGTGAAGATGCCCTCGAGGGCGACGGCGAGGTAGGGCGCGGTCCGATAGAGCCCGGTGCCGACCTCGTGCGAGTCGGGACCGAAGACGTGGTGCGGGAAGCCGCCCAGGTAGTCGGTCACGGCGTGCACCACGAGGAGCAGCCCGCCCACGAGCGCCGGCTTCCAGCTGGCGAAGAGCGCCTTTCCGGCGAGCGTGAGGAGCACGATCCAGCCGAGCGTCGGCAGCAGATCGTGGCTGTAGGTCATGTCCACCACGAGGGTCTTGAGGCTCACGTCCATCGGGTTCGTCGGCGTCGTTCGCTCGAGGCCGAGGAAGTGAAACGTGAGCCAGAGTAGGTCCGGCAGCTGCGAGGCGACGAGGTAGAAGGCTAGCGCGCCACGCGGCGCCTGCTGCTTCGCCACGAGGGCCGTGGCGTAGTGTCCTGCGAGCATCGGAGGTCTCCCTGCCCCGGACGGGGCATATATTTGTTCCGATCGGTACAAATATTGAGCTAGCGCGCGCGGACGCCTTGCGTCAAGAATAAATATCCGAATGGTACAAAAATGACCGCGAAGCGAGCGCGAGGGCGACCGAAGACCGTGGACCGGAGTGCGGCCATCGAGCGCGCGCTCCTCTACTACTGGCGCGAGGGCGTCCACGGGACGTCGCTCAACGCGCTATGCGGGCGCATCGGTTTGTCGAAGCCAGGGCTCTATCGCGAGTTTGGGGGGGAAGACGGGCTGCGGCGGGCGGCCCTCGAGGCCTACGGAACGAAGGCCATCGCGCCGCTCATCGCGGTCTTCCTCCGGGAGCAGCCCTTTGCCGATGCGCTCGCAGAGGCCCTCGCGTTCGTGACGGAGCGACCCGAGGGTCTGCCGCGCGGGTGCTTCTTCACGCTGCTTCGCGACGCGGGCGATCGCGCCGGCGCGGAGACCCGGGCCCTCGTGCGGCGCTTCGAGGTCGAGCGGCGTGGGGCCTTCGCTCGGGCCTATGCGCGGGCGCGAGGGCGCGGCGAGGTCGACCAGGGCATCGCGCCGGAGCTGGCCGCACGGGTGGTGGACCTGCAGCTGCACGCCGTGCTGCTCGCGATGCACGCGGGCGACGACGCGCGAGAGCTCCGCGCCGCCGCGGAGGTGGCTTTCCGCGGTCTGATGACCGGCGCACGCTAAGGTGTCGCCGTGCTCCGCGACTACGACGAGCCGGACTGCGCCGTGGCGAAGGCCCTCGCCATCTTCGGCGACCGGTGGACGCTGCTCATCGTGCGCGAGGCCTTCTTCGGCACGCGGCGCTTCGCGGACTTCGAGGCGCGCCTCGGCATCTCGAAGAACGTGCTCACGAAACGCCTCACGCACCTGGTTGAGCACGGTGTTCTCGCGCGCGTCGAGGCTGGCCGCTACGGCGCACGGCAGGAGTACGAGCTCACGCCGCGCGGCAAAGACCTGACCTCGGTGATCACGGCGCTCCGCCAGTGGGGCGACCGGTGGATCTTCGGTGAGGGCCGGGAGCCGCTCGTGGTCCTCGACCGGGCCACGGGCAAGCCCATCGAGCGCCTCCGCATTCGCCGCGCCGACGGCAGCGAAGTGCCGGCCCAGGACCTCGAGCTGCGCCCAGGCCCGGCGACACGCTCCAAGTCCTAAGCGCGCATTGCGCCGCGCATTGCGCCGCCTTCCCTATGCGCTCGTCCTGCGCGTCTTCGACGTGAGCGGCCACGGCGTCGGTGGCGTACCATGCCAGGGGCCGAGGCGGCGGACACCGCTACACGGCCGATGACTCTCGCCATGAACGACGACCTTCGGTTGCGGCTGTCGCGCCGCCATTTCCTCCGGTTGACGAGCGGCGCGGCGCTCGCCGCGGCGACGAGCGGCTGCGACATTGGGGCAGCCGGCAGGTTTCGTCATGGCGTCGCGAGCGCCGACCCGACGACGGAGGCGCTCTCGTTCTGGACGCAGGTGGCCGACGCCTCGGCCGACACACCGGTCACGCTCACCGTCGCCCGTGACCTCGTACTCCGCGACGTCGTCGCCACGCGGGCGCTGGTCGCGCGACCGGAGAGCGACTTCACCGTGGAGGCGCGGGTCGAAGGGCTAGAGCCCGGAAGGGTCTACGCCTTCGCCTTCTCGACCGACGAGGGGTCCGTCTGGTCCGAGCTGGGCACCGCGCGGACGGCGCCGGACCGGGAGGACCTTCCGGTGCGTCTCGCGTTCACCTGTTGTGGCAGCTACGCGCACGGTTTCTTCCACACCTACCGACGGATCGCGGAGCAGGAGAACCTCACCGCCGTCGTGCATCTTGGCGACTACATCTACGAGTACGCCAGCGGCGTCTACGGCGCCCGCCGCTCCTACGACCCGCCCCACGAGTGCGTGACGCTCGAGGACTACCGTCGGCGCTACGCGCACTACCGACGCGACACGGATGTCGCGGCCTTGCATGGGGCGCTCCCGATGGTGGTGACCTGGGACGACCACGAGCTCGCCAACAACGCCTGGCGCGGCGGCGCCATCGAGCACGACGGCGCGACGGAAGGCGACTGGGTGGAGCGACGCGAGGCGGCCGCGCAGGCTCACCGGGAGTGGCTGCCTCGCTTCGAGGCACACGAGGGCTCCCTCTACCGCCGGCTCGCGCTGGGGCCGCTCGTCGACCTCTTCGTGCTCGATACCCGCCTCGAGGGGCGGGACGCTCCTCCGCGATCCAGCGCCGAGGCGGAGGCCCCGGGTCGCAGTCTTCTCGGCGAGCTGCAGCGGGAGCGCTTCTTGGCCGATCTCCGCGCGTCGACGGCGCGTTGGAAGGTCGTAGCCCAGAGCGTCCAGCTCACGCAGCACCACCAGGACTTCTGGAACCACGACGCCTGGGATGGGTACGCGGACGAGCGACGCCAGCTTCTCGAGACCATCGAAGCGGAGGGTCTGAGCAACGTGTTCTTCGTGTGCGGCGATGGACACAAGAGCTTCGCCGACGACGTGGCCCTCGACCCCTTCGGCGCCGGCTACGACCCGGCCACGGGCGCGGGGTCTCTGGCCACGGAGCTGATGACCCCGGCTGCGGTCAGCCCGAACCTCTTCGGGCAAGAGGCGCGGCAACTCGAGGCCGTCGTGCGCGAGCGGAGTCCCCATACCAAGTTCGTCGACGCCGAACAGCGCGGCTATTGGGTGGTGGAGCTGAGCCGAGAGCGCGCGCTGGCCGAGCTCCACTTCGTAGCCGACGTGGAAACGGTCGGCGGCGGCGCCGAGAGGTTGGCGGCCGTGTTCGAGGTGCGAGACGGTGAGCGTCACCTCCGTCAGCTTCTCTAGCCAGCGACGGGCGCGTCCTGCCGGCGATGTGCACGGACTCGAACGCGGCAGTCGAGTTGGGTGCTCGCCAGCCAACTACGTGATCCCGCCTTCGACCCCGCACCATCGAAAACACGGTCGCGATCGCGTGCGCCCGGGAACGACGCGCGGGACGGAGAGCTCGCTTCCCGTTCGTCGCGCGCGGGTCCTCGTCCGGGCATCGCCGGGCGATTCTGCCTCAAGAGCACTGCCCGATCGTTCGACCCGCCCGTTGCGCATCGCGCAGACGGGACGGTTGGCGTGCAACACCCCTTTGACACTACGAACGGCCTTCGGCACTTCCTGAGCCAGCAGAGCGACGAGTCGCTGCTCGAGATCCTCCAGTACCTCCTGGGGGACATCCTGCGTCCGGCGAACCCGGCGAAGCTGGACCTCGATCTGCTGCCGGATGACTTCGTGGGGTATTGCGCGACGGCGCGGTCGAGCCTCGAGCGGGGCCGCATCACGTCGGGCATGGCGCTCCTGCTGATCGAGCAGATCTGCACGTTGATCACCGCGGCGACGGTCCCGGACCTCGTCCGCACGGGCAACGCCGTGCGTTTCAAGCCGAACGCGCAGGGTGAGCTCCCCTGGGACGACGTGCTCGAGCACGTGCAGCTCACCGGCTTCGCCATCATCGACGAGTACCTCGGGGCAGGCGAGGTCGCGGCGCTAGAGGCGGACATCGGGGTCTTCGAGGGCGAGGTGCGCGCGGGCATCGCGCAGGCGCGCGCAGAGGCCCCCGGCGCCAACCTCCGGACCGGTGATCTCCTCGTGCTCCAGGACGGCAGCGCGCTCCCGACCTTCGACGAGCGCGCCGTACACGCGAAGACGGTGGTGCTCCCCCGCGAGGGCGTCGACGAGGGCGTCGTCGACGTCTTCAACCCGGACCTCGCCATGCCCGGTCTTGCGCCGCGCTTCGACCGGTGGATGCGTTCGGAGCAGCTCCTGAAGCTGGTCCGCGCCGTGGGCGGCGAGACGCAGATCCCCGGCCCCTGCCACGTCTACTTCAACACCGACGTCGTGCGGACCCGGAGCTACCACCTCGATGGCATCCTCGCGGCCTACAAGACCTTCATCTACGCGACGGATGTGTCGAGCCTCGAGGACGGGCCCTTCTGCATCTTCCCGACGACGCAGCGTAAGGACCACCCTCTGAAGCTCCTCAACGTGCGCTTCAACGAGCGGGCGAAGGTCGCCGAGCGCCTCAAGTACGACATGTTCCTCGCCGACGAGCGGCTCTCCGTGCCTGTGCTGGGGCGCGCCGGGACGCTGATCATCGGCGCGATCCACGCGATGCATCGTGGGCTCCCGCAGGCCGAGGGGCGCGGGCGCGTGGCGCTCGTGCAGACCTACAAGGACGCGCGGCACTTCTACCCGCTGGCTGCGAAGACCGATCACCCACGCCTCAGCCCAAAGGCCCGCGCGTGGGTGGCGAACGGCGGCAAGTTGCCGGCCGCGGCGCCCTCGCCTTCCATACCCGTGTCCGCTCCGGCCGCCGCGGTCGTGCCGGTGCACGCGCCCGAGCCGGCCGTCGCCGCGCCCGCGCCGCCCG
>JBCCAW010000423.1:0-5325 GCA_039814655.1 Myxococcota bacterium
CCTCGGCGGCCTCCTTCGCCGCGGCCGCCGCGCGCCGGGCGGCCTCGGCGGCCTGCCAACGGCTGCGCGCTGCGCCGAGCTCCCGTTCCACGGCTTCCGCCTCCCACCAGGCGCGCTCGGCCTCCTCGAGGGCGCCCTTGGCCGCGTTGCGCGCCTCCACCAGCGGCGTCCGCGGCGCGTGTTTGCCGCGCTTCGCTTTGCCCCGCGCCGTGAAGGCCGCGTCGACCTCCCGCTGCGCCGCGTCGAGAATGGCTTTGAAGATCGGGTCCTGGGCGAAGGCCTCGAGGGCGTCGGTCAGGAGCGCGCGGCCTTCCTCGGTCCCGTCGCCGCCCACGCCCCGCGCCAGGATGGCGTCGGTCTCGGTCTGCTCGCCGAGGAGCACCTTGGCCAGAAAGCTCTCCGGCATGCCCCGCGTGCCGCCCTTGCCGCCGGGGCGCGCGATGCCCCAGCGGAGCTCGTCGCGGAGGCGCTGGTCCACCTCGCGGCCGCGCGCCTCGACGGTGAAGGTGAGCCCGTCGGCGGAGCTCTCGAGGAGCGACGTGCCCCGCGCGTCCCGGGCGAAGGTCTTGGTGATGCGCCAGACCCGCCCCTCCTCGAGCTGCAGGGTCAGCTCCACGTGCGGCCGCGCGTCCCGGTCCCAAGGCACCCAGGCCTCCGCGTGGCTCGAGGTCACGGGGAGCAGGAGCGCCGCACGAATCGCCTTCCCCAGCGTCGATTTTCCGAGGTCGTTCGGGCCGTAGACCACGTTCAGCCCGCGACCGAAGTCCAGCGTGGTCTCCCGGAGGCGCCCGAAGTCGCGAAGGGCGAGGCGCGCGATCCTCATGGGCCGCCTTCCCCCTGGGCCTCGAGGGCGCCGGTCTGACGGGAGAGCTCGAAGAGCCGGTAGAGGGCCCGTTCGGCCACGAGCGCGTCCGGGCCCTGGGCCGCGGCCTGCGCCTCGAGGCGCGCGGCGGCCTCGCGCACCACCGCCGGCATCGCCGCGAAGTGGGTGCTCGCATCCCGCGCGTCGAGGCGGAGCCCTTCCTCGTCGAGCTGGAGCACGGCCACGCGCCCGCCGCGGGTCTCGTCCCCGGCGAGCGTGGCGAGCAGCGCCCGCACCTCGGCCATCTCCGGTGGGCCCACGCAGAGGTCGAGCACCAGGCGGAGCACGGTCTGCTCGAGGGGCTCGTGGGCGAGCGCCCGGAGCGCATCGAGGGTCCGGACGCGCTCCTCGCGCCAGGTGAAGCGCGCCACACGTACGGGCCGCACCAGGGGCGCCCGGCTCCGCCGGCGGAACTGCACGAGCGCCGCGTAGCCCGACTCACCTTCTCCAAAGCGCGTGGGCTCCGGGGAGCTCGGATACACGATGGGGTGCAGGCGCCGGCCCTCCGGGAGGACCCGGAACGAATGCGTGTCGCCGATGGCGAGGTAGTCGATGCCCCGCTCCACGGGCGCGTCGTCGTGAATGGGAAAGAGCGTCTCGTAGCCCTCCATGGTGTAGGTCGAGCCGTGCACCATGCCCACGCGGATGCGCTCGTCGCCGGGCGCGCGCGAAGGCAGCGCGCGGGCCGGGTCCTTCGACTCGGATTTGCTCCGGCAGGGCCGGGCCACGAGCACCGCGTCGTCGGACAGCGGCGCCGCGAAGTCGTCTTGGTCCACCACGTGGCAGAAGGCCGGCAGCCTCGAGCGAAGGGGCCCGCGCTCATGCCACACGCTGCCGTCGAGGAGCGGGTCGTGGTTGCCGGGCAAGAGATAGATGGGCCGCGCGCCCCAGGACGGGTCCGCGGCGAGGCTGTCCAGGAGCCGCGCCAGCGCGTCGACCCAGCGCGGCTCCGGGTGCGGCTCGTCGAAGAGATCCCCGGCGCAGAGCACGGCGTCGGCCCGGTGCTGCCGGGCGAGGCCGAAGACGTTGCGCACGGCCTCGAGGCGCGCGCGCCCGAGCGTGACCCGCGCGTTGCCGTCGAACTGCGCGAAGGCCTTCCCGAGGTGCCAGTCGGCCGTGTGCACGAGGGTCAGCGCCACGTCGTCGTCCTCAGGCGTCTCCACGCTCATGGCGGGTCCACTCCACGTCGAGAAGGCGCTCGACCTTCGGGGGGGCATAGCGCCGCGCCTCGGCGCGCGCGCGCTGCGCTTGGTAGCGCTCGTCGTCCCGGGCGCGCAGCCGCGCGAGCTCGGCGGCGAGGGTCTCGCGGCGCGCTTCGATGCGCGCCATGCGTTTCTCGACGGCCTGGTAGGCGGCGCCGGCGGCGCGGTCGCGTTCGTTCCGCAGGGCCTCCAGGCGCGCCCTGAGCTCTGCCTCTTCGCGGGCCCGGACGCGCACCCGGTCGTCGGCGGTGCGCTCGAGGCGCGTGATGCGCGCGTCGAAGCGCGCCTGGCTCTCCGCCTCCACCTCGGCCTGCGCCTCGAAGAGCAGCGCGTCCGTGGCGTCCTCCACCAGCTCCGGCGCCGGCGGCTTCGAGGCGGCGCCGCGCGCGCCGTGGGGCGTGGCGGAGAGCAGCGCCTCGGCCAGGGGGCGCGGCAGCTCTTCGGCGCCCTCGCCGGACCCGCGAAAGGCCAGCGGGTAGAGCCGCTCCTCGGGCTCGAAGCCCTCGAAGCGCACGCGGAGCAGCGAAAGCCAGCCCGCGGCGCCGGCGGCCTCCGGCGCTCCCTCGAAGGCGACCTGAAGCGTGCCGCGGGTCGCCTCGCGGGCCTCGTCGATGGCGGCGCGGACGAGCGGGTGGTTCCGGTGCAGCCGCGTCCCCGGGGAGAGCGTCTCGCCGCGCGTCGAAAGGTAGCCGGCGACCACGGCCTCGAGCTCGGCGTCGACGCGTCGCAGTCCGTCCGGAAGGCGCGCGCGCAGGTCGCGGAAGGCCTGGCGCACGGCCGCGTCGAGGCGCGTCTCGATGAGACCGCGGGTCCGCGCGTGGGCCTCCTCGAAGGCCGCGCGGCGCGCGCTCGTGCTGTCCCGGAGGCGCAGCAGCTCGGCCTGAATGTCGTCGACGCTCCGCGCGCGCCGGTAGATGCCGAGGAGCTCCTTTTCGAAGCCGGCGCCGAGGGCGCTGGTGAGCGCGTCCGTGTCGCTTCCCGAGGCGGCGTAGAGCACCTCGTCCGAGGCGCCCAGCACCGTGCCGAAGAGCTCGAGCTTTCGCGCCAGGATCTCGAAGGTGAGCCGCTGGGCCTCGTTGTCCGCGGCCAGGAAGTTGATGACCGTGACGTCCCGGGTCTGGCCGTAGCGGTGAATGCGGCCGATGCGCTGCTCGATGCGCTGCGGGTTCCAGGGCAGGTCGACGTTGACCAGCGTGTCGCAGAACTGGAGGTTCAGGCCCTTCGCGCCGGCTTCGGTGGAGATGAAGACCTGAGTGCGCGTCCGGAACTCGTGCACCAGCGCGAGGCGCACGGCCACGGCCCGGCTTGGGCGCTCTCCGGCGTCGGGTTCCACGTCCGCTTCCCAGCGGCTCAGCGCCCGCTGCGCGGCGGGGCCCGCGTTGGTGCCGCGAAAGAGCGTGATGTCCTCCGGGCCCAAGACGCCCGCCTCGACGAGCAGGTCCCGCACGTAGGCCTGCGTGGTCAGCGACTCGGTGAAGAGGACGACCTTCGGATGCCCGCCGGGCCGCGCCAGCGCCGTTCGGACAGCCTTGATGATCGCCCGGGCCTTCGAGTCCTCCGTGAGCCCCTCGGCACGTTCGCGGAGGGCGCGCACCCGGCTCAGCTCGGCCTGCACGGCCTCCGGGTCCGGGAGCTCGCCTGCGTCCCGACTCTCGGCCTCGGCCAGGGCCTCGCGAATCTGCGCGTCGTCGAGGTCTTCGTCGAAGGCCTCCGCTGCCAGCTCGCCTTCGTCGAAGCGCCCGTCCTCCGCGGCGCGCAGCATGCGCTCGAGGCGGCTCTCGACCTTGGCCAGGCTCGCCGCGAGCGCGGCCTTCGAGCTCGCCATGCGCCGGTGAAAGCCAAGGAGGAGTAGCGCCCGATGGCTGCCCCGGAAGGCGAGGGAGGTCGGCGTGAGCAGGTAGCGGGTCACGTCGTCGTAGAGCGCGCGCTCCGCCGGGCTCATGCGGTACTCGAAGGTGCGCGCCCGGCGGCCGACGAAGGGCCGCTCCATGAACTCCTGCGCCTGGCGCCGGAGCGTGCGCTGCACCACCTCGCCGAGACGGCGCTTGAGCTCGTCGCCGGCCCCCGGCGCCAGGCTCCGGCCGTCGCCGCCCTCGGTGAAGACCTGGCGAAAGGTCGGCAGGTCCCCGAGCAGCGTGCCCTCCGGGTCCACGTACTGCACGAGCCCCCAAAGCTCCTGGAGCTGGTTCTGGATGGGTGTCGCCGTGAGCAGCAGCATGGGCGTGTCCGCGAGCGCGTCCCGGACCGCTGCGGCGGTCTTCGCGTGGGGCGAATCCTCGCGGTAGTGGCCCGAGGCGTCGAAGCGGCGCCAGATGCCTGCGAAGAGCTCGTGCGCCTCGTCGATGACGCAAAGGTCGAAGGGTTCGCCCCGGGCCAAAAAACCGCTCACGGCCGGCGTGCCCGCCTGCTCCCGGCCCACGAGAAAGAGCCCCTCGCCGGCGAAAGCGCCGCTCTCCGCTCGGCCTTCGCGCGTGGCGAGACCGAAGAGCCGGTAGAGCTCCTCCCGCCACTGGCCGAGGAGCGGCTTCGGCGCGATGAGCAGCACGCGCCGGGCGCCCTCGGCCAGGAGCTGGGCGATGACCAGGCCCGCCTCGATGGTCTTTCCGAGGCCGACCTCGTCGGCCAGGATGCAGCCGCCCTCGCGGAGGCGCTGGAGAGCGAAGATCACGGCGTCGATCTGATGCGGGTTCGCGTCGACGTGGCCTGCGCGCTGGGACTGGAGGTAGCGCGCCTCGTCGTCCGCTCGGCGCAGGCGCACGAGCTCTTCGACGCGCAGGCGGCGCGTGAGCGGGTGCGGGACCGGGGCGACGGGACCTGCCGAAGCGGGCACGCCCGGTCATAGCGCAGGGGGGTGACGTTGACCTAGCGTCGCCTCGCGCCAACGCTGCCGCCGCGTGAGCTCTTCGTCCGACGCCCGGCAGGCGGCGCTGACCCGCCTCGAGTCCCTTCTCCCGCCGCGGCAGCGTCGAACGGTCGGCGGCGTCGAGCTCGCGTACCACGACGCGGGCACCGGCGCGCCGCTGGTTCTGCTGCACGGCCTCGGCGCGTCGGCGCTCTCGTGGGCGCCGATCTTCCGCGGCCTCGCGCTCGATCGGCGGGTCATCGTGGTGGACCTACCGGGGCACGGTGAAAGCGCGCCGTTTCCGGACGGGTTCACGCTGGCGGGCGCCGGACGCGCGGTGGCCGGCCTGCTCGAGGCCCTGGGCGCCCGGGACGCGGTCTGGGTCGGCCACTCGATGGGCGGGCAGATCGCCCTCGTGC
>JBCCAW010000370.1:0-5978 GCA_039814655.1 Myxococcota bacterium
AGCGGCGGATGGTCGCGAGGGGGCGGGCTCCGATCGCTTCGGTGAGATCGACCTGGGCGACGAGGAGTTCGGGGAGGCCTCCGGCACCATCGGCGCCGGCGAGTCGGACGTCGAGGAGCTCGACTTCAGCGATCTGCCCCCGGAGGCGCTCGACGGCGAGGCCGGCAACGTGGAGATCCCCGCGGACGCTGCGGTGCCCGGGGACGCGGCCGCGGCGCGGGCCACGAAGGCGAAGCGTCAGGCCAAGGCCACGCAGATCAAGATCGCCGCGGCCGCGGCCGCGGCGGTGGCCCTTCTTCTTGGCGGCGGCTACGCCCTGAAGAACACGGCCTACGGCGCCTTCGGCATCTACGCGGTGGAGGGGCTGCTCCCGGCCTCCGGCGACGATGGGCAACTCGCCGAGGTCATCGCCCGGGCGGAGAGCACGGCCTCCGCGGATACCTACGCTGCCGCGCGCCGGTCCCTCGCGACGCTGGGGGAGGCTCGCTTCGACGCCTCGCTGAACCGCGGCCTGATGACCCGCTCGGTCTTGCACGAAGCGCTCTTCCAGGTGCGCTTCGGGCCGAACGCGCGCGCCGAGGCGCGGGAGAGCGCCATCCTCCAGAAGCTCGCGCAGCGGAGCAACGACGCGCCGGAGATGGAGCTCGCGCTCGCGGCGAGCGCGCTGCGCGCCGGCAACCTCGCCGAGGCCAAGCGACAGGTCGTTCGCGCCCGGCAGGCCGACCCCGAAGACCCCTACGTCGCGCTCGTCGCCGGCGAGCTCGCCCTCGTCGAGGGCGACACGGAAGCCGCGCGGCGGGCCTTCGAAGCGGCGACCGCCGCCGGGGCCCGGGCACTCTGGGGCCAGGCGCGGGCCGCGCTCTTGGCCGGGAACGAGTCGGCGGCGACGGCGGCCATCGCCGAGACGCTCGCCGCGAGTCCGGGGCACGCGGCGGCACGTGTCGCGAAGGCGCGTGCCGCCCGGGACGCGGACGATCCGGAGACTGCCTTGAACCTTGCCGGCGAGGCGGCCGGCACCGAAAGCGTGGAAGGGCTGGGCGCGCTCCGCGCGGCGCCCACGGAGCGCGCCGAAGCGCTCACGCTCGTCGGCGAGATTCTCCTCGAGCGCGGCCGGCGCCTCGACGCCGGGCGCGCCTTTGCAGACGCCGTGGAAGCCAACCCCTTCGCCTTCCGCGCGCTGCTCGGCCTCGGTCAGGTGCTCCTCGTGGAGCGCCGCTTCACCGACGCTCTCGCGCGTTTCGAGTCCGCCTCGGGCGCGCTCGCGGAGGCTCCGGAGCCCCGGGCCGGCGAAGCGCCCAACGAGGTACGCGTGGGCCTTGGCCAGATGGAGGCCCTACTCAACCTCGAACAGCGTCAACGCGCGAGCCAGCTGAGCGCTGAGCTCGCCGAGCGCTTCCCCGACGAACCGACCGTCGCGCTCTGGAACGGCCGCGCCTTCGAGGCCATCGAGGACGTCGAAGGCGCCATGGGGGAGTTCCAGCGGAGCGTGACCCTCGACCCGGGTGCCTTCGATGGGTACCTGGCCCAGGCCATGGTGCACTTCGGTGCTGGGGACCTCGACGCGGCCGGCGCCGTGCTCGCCGAGGCGCGCTCCAAGGTCCGTATGAGCGCCAAGGTGCGGCGGCAGCTCGGCGAGCTGGAGCTGCGGCGCGGCAACCTCGACGCGGCGGAGACGGAGCTCCGCGAGGCCGTACGCCTGAACGCGAACGACCCGGTGGCCCGCTTCGCGCTGGGCCAGGTGCTGAGGCGCAAGGGAGCGCTCGACGAGACGCGGCGGCTTTTCGACACGCTGGCCGAAGCGGACCCGTCCTACCCGGGCCTGGCCCTCGAGCGCGGTCGCCTCTTCGAGGCTCAGGGTGAAGCCTCGCGGGCCGTGGACGCATACCTCCGGGCCGCCGAGCAGGCACCCAACGACTACGACCTGCTGCTTCGCCTCGGCGGCGCTCAGCTCGCAGCCGGGAACCTCGCCGCGGCGGAGGAGACCCTCGAGCGCGTGCAGCGCGAGCGGCCCGAGAGCGCGGAGGCGGAGTACTTCATGGGCCGCGTGGCTTTCGCGCGCGGCGAGAGCCAGACGGCGCTGACCCGGCTCTCGCGCGCCGTCTCCCTGGACCCGCGCGTGGGCGAGTACCACCTCTATCTCGCGCTCTGCCTTCTCGAGCGGAACGACATCGGGCGGGCGCGGGGTGAGGTCGATGAGGCCCTCGAGCTCGACGACTCGCTGGCGCTGGGCTTCCGGACCCGCGGTGAGATCCGGCTGCGCCTCGGCCAGCGGAACGACGCGATCGGCGACTTCCGCCAGTCACTGACGCTGAACCCGGGCCAGGGCCGGGCCCACGCGGGCATCGGCCAGGCGCTCGAAGACCTCCAGCAGGGGGCGGCGGCCATCGATGAATACGAGCAGGCCGTGCGCCTCGACGCGACGAAGGGTCTCTGGTGGTACCGGCTGGGCCGCGCTCGCCTGGACGCCGGGCGCACCGCCGACGCCATCACCGCCCTCGCGCGGGCCAACGAGCTGGGCGACGACGTGAGCGTGGAGGACGACGAGGCTCCGCCGACCTGGGTCTTCGATGCGCACCGCATTCGCGCCGACGCGCTCCGCCTTTCGCAGCGCCGGGACGAGGCGCTCACGCACTACCGGCGCTACCTCGAACTCGCACCGCCAACGGCCCTCGACCGGGAGGCCGTGCAGAACGCCATCGACGAGATCACGCGCTGAGCCTGGCGCTGGTCGCCGCGCGCGGCCGCAGAGACCGGTGGCCTCAAAGGCCGGCGCGTCGGGCCGCGGCGCGAGCGTGGCGCTGGGCGTCGCGGCGGACGGCCTCCGGGTCCATGCGGGTGAGCGCTCCATCTTCGAGCAGGGGCACGCCGTCGACGAAGACGTGGCGAACGTCAACGGTCTGCGCCGTGTAGACGACGCGGCTGGCGACGTCGCCGCCGGGGCCGTGCTGGAAGCCGCGGAGGTCGAGGGCGACGAGATCCGCGCGCTTCCCGGCTTCGATGGAGCCGATCTCTCCTTCGAGGCCGAGCGCGCGCGCGCCGTCACGCGTGAGCAGCTCGAGGGCTTCCATCGCCGGTAGCGCCTTCGCGTCCTGCCGGCGCCCCTTGGCGAGGAGCGCGGCGAGTCGCAGCTCCGTGAGCGCGTCCATGCGGTTGTTGCACGGCGCTCCGTCGGCACCGAGGCCCACGCAGACGCCGGCCTCGCGGAGGGCGACCACGTCGGCGATGCCCGAGCCGAGCTTGAGGTTCGTGGAGGGGCAGTGCACGAAGCGCGTTCCGAGGCGCGCGGCGCGACGCATCTCGCTGCGCCGCAGCTGTACGCCGTGGGCCAGTACGCAGCGCGGCCCGGCGACGCCCTGGCGCTCGAGGGCGGCGACGTCGTCCTCACCGAGGCGCTCCTTGACGACACGCCGCTCGTCCGCGTGCTCCGCGGCGTGCGAATGCATGAGCGCGCCGGTCGCCTCCGAGGCCGCAGCGACCTCGCGAAGCAGCTCCGGGCTGCAGCTCAGGATGAAGCGCGGCGCATAGGCGTAGCCGAGGCGCCCGTCCGCCGCGCCCTGCCAACGGGCCTGGAGCCGATGACTCGCCTCGAGGCTCTCGGCGGTGGACTCGCGGAGGCCCGGGGGCAGGTCCTCGCCGAGGTCCATCATGGCCTTGCCGGAGATGGCCCGCAGGCCGCTCTCGGCGAGGGCCTCGAAGACCGCGCTCTGATGTCGCACGGTGCCCATGTCGAGGACCGTGGTGGTGCCGCCCCGGAGCAGCTCGGCGATGCCCAGGCGCGCGCTCGCCCGGAGCGACGCCGGCGTATGCGCCGCCTCGAGGGGCCAGATGCGCGTGCGCAGCCAGGGGAGGAGCGGCAGATCGTCAGCGAGGCCCCGGAAGAGCGCCTGACAGAGGTGCACGTGGGCCTGCACGAAGCCGGGCAGAAGCACGAGGCCACGGAGGTCGATGCTTCGTGTCGCCGGCCGACGGCTGGGGCCGAGGTGCCGGATGCGCCCGTCGCGCACGCGAAGGTCGGCGCGGAGCACGCGGCGCTCGTCGTCCATGGTGAGCAGCGTTGCGCCGCGCAGGCAGAGGTCGTCGGGCGGGGCGCTCACAGGAGTCGTCGGAGAATGGCGCCGAGCAGGGCGACGAAGTGCTCGCGGACCTGGTCCGCGACGGCCTTGACCTCGTCGTGGTTCGGCGCCTCCGGAGCCAGCCCCGCGGCGGCGTTGGTGATGCAGGAGAGCCCGAGCACGCGCGCGCCCATGTGCCGGGCCGCCATGACCTCGAGCACGGTGCTCATGCCCACGGCGTCCGCGCCGAGCGTACGGAGCATGCGGACCTCCGCCGGCGTCTCATCGGCAGGACCGAGGAGCCCGGCGTAGACGCCCTGGCGAAGCTCGAAGCCGAGGGCGCGCGCGCCCTCCTCGGCGATCTCCCGGAGCTCGGGGTCGAAGGCGTCGTTCATCGCGGGAAAGCGGGGGCCGAGCCGGTCGTCGTTGACGCCGAGCAACGCGCTCGTCCCCGTGAGGTTGAGCTGGTCCGTGATGAGCATGAGGTCGCCGGGTGAAAACGCGGCGTTTACCCCACCGGCCGCGTTGGTCACGAGCGCGACCTGAGCGCCGAGAGAGATCAGCAGCCTCAGGCCGAAGACGACGTCCCCCGGCGCGTGCCCCTCGTAGAGATGCGCGCGCCCCTGCATGGCCGCGACGCTCACCCCCTCGGCCTCGCCGAGCACGAGCTGCCCCGCATGCCCGCTCACGTGGCAAGGGGGCATGCCCGGGATGGCGTCGTAGGGCACGGCGACGCGGTCCGAAAGCGTGTCCGCGTAGGCGCCGAGCCCGGACCCGAGCACCAGAGCGACCCGCGGCACGCGCGCGGACCGCGCCCGCACGGCGGCGGCGGCCGCCTCCAGGCGGGCGTGAAGATCGGCCGGCTGGTTCATGCCCGCGAGAGGACCGCCGGCGCGACCGGGCGTCAAGGGGCGGGGGGACGGAAGGGGAAACGGCGACGGGTTGGGTGACGGGCAAGGACAAGGACACGGAAACGGACACGGACACGGACACGGACACGGACACGGACACGGACACGGACACGGACACGGACACGGAAACGGAAACGGAAACGGAAACGGAAACGGAAACGGAAGCGGAAACGGACACGGACACGGACACGGAAACGGAAGCGGACACGGACACGGAAACGGAAACGGAAACGGAAACGGAAACGGAAACGGAAACGGAAACGGAAACGGAACCTCGCCCCGCCCTCCGTTGTCCGACACCGCATGCGCCCTTACCGTGTCCCCGTGGCCGACCCGGACACCCAGACCCCTGCGGAGGTCGCGGCGGAGCCGGGCTGGGGGCTGCTTCCTTGGGAGGAGCCGCGCTGGGCGGGCCGGCCCGCGAAGCACGTCGGGGGCGTCGGCGGGACCCACGGCCCCCTCCTCCTCGGCGCCACGGCCCTCGTCTTCGCCCTCTTCGCGGGGCTACAGGCCACCACGGGCATGGGCGGCGCCCGGCCGAGTGCGGCGCTCGCCGTTCTTCTCGGCGCCCTCGCCGTGGCCGCGTTTCTCCTTCCGCGCTGGATCCAGGACGAGTGCCGCTACCTCGTCACCACCCAGCGCGTGATTTGGCGCCGCGGCCGCGTGGTGCGTGCGCTGGAGCGGTCGCGGCTGACACACGCGCGCGTGAAGTGGAACCGCGAAAGCCCGCTGCACGGTGACCTCGAGCTGGTGGCCGGCGTGCCCTTCGGGCCGCTCATGCGCAAGCAGCGCCTCGTGCTCCACGGGCTTCGCGAACCAGACCGTCTCCTGGCCGAAGTGCGCGGTACGCTTCCGACTCCCCACGTCGGAGACCGCGACGTTCCCCTCGCCGAACGCCTCGACGTGGGCGAAACGCTCCGCTGGCACGGGCGCCCGGAAGGCTGGCTCATGGGCTGGCGTGAGCTGGCGACGGCGGTCATCGGCGTGCTCGTGGTGCTCGTCGGCGCCGGCGTAG
>JBCCAW010000072.1:0-15417 GCA_039814655.1 Myxococcota bacterium
CGATGGCGTCCTTCAGGTGGAACTCGATCTTGGGCCCGTAGAAGGCGCCCTCCCCGTCGGCGATCTCGAAGGGGAGGCCCTGCTCCTCCACGGCGCCGATGAGCGCCGCCTCGGAGCGGTCCCAGACCTCGTCGGCGCCGATGCGCTTGTCCGGGCGCGTGGCGATGAGGATGCGCGCGTCCGCGAAGCCGAAGTCCTTGTAGACCTGGAAGACCAGCTCGTTGAACTGCTGGATTTCGCCCTTGAGCTGCTCCGGCGTGCAGAAGATGTGGCCGTCGTCCTGGGCGAAGGTGCGCACGCGCGTGATGCCCTGCACCACGCCGCTCCGCTCGTAGCGGTGCAGGCGCCCGAAGTCCGCCATGCGGATGGGCAGCTCCCGGTAGGAGTGGCGCTTCATGCCGAAGAAGAGGCAATGCCCCGGGCAGTTCATGGGCTTCACGCCGAAACGCAGGTGCTCTTGGAGCACCTTCTCGCCCTCTTCGGCGCTCTGTGGCGGATTCTTGGCCAGGGCCTCCGCGGCGCTCTCGAGGTTGTCCTTGGAACCCGCGAGGAACATGGACTCGTAGTAGGCGGGCAGGTGGCCGGAGGTCTCGAAGAGCTCCTTGTCGTAGATCTGCGGCGTGATGACTTCCTGGTAGCCGTAGCGCCGGTAGAGTTCGCGCACGTAGTCCGTGAGCCGGTTGTAGACGCTCGCGCCGCGCTCGGTGAAGAAGGGCGAAGCCGGGGCGAGCGGGTGAAAGGCGAAGAGCTCGAGCTCCTTGCCGAGCTTCCGGTGGTCGCGCTTCTTCGCCTCTTCGAGCTGCTTGAGGTGGCGCCGGAGCAGCTTCGGGTTCGCGAAGGCCGTCCCGTAGATGCGCTGCAGCATCGGGTTCCGCTCGTCGCCGCGCCAGTAGGCGCCGGCCACGTGCGTGAGCTTGAAGGCCTTCAAAAAGCGCGTGCTCGGCACGTGCGGGCCCTCGCAGAGGTCCACCCAATCGCCGTGCCTGTAGATGCTGATCTCACCCTGGAGGCGGCCGAGGTGCTCGAGCTTGAAGGTCTCGCCCATCTCCGTGAGCAGCTCGGCGGCCTCGTCGCGGGTCACGACCTTGCGCACGAAGGGCGAGTCCGCCTCGACGATCTTGCCCATCTCCTCTTCGATGGCGCGCAGGTCGTCCTCGCTGAAGGAGCCGTCCGGGCGGTCGTAGTCGTAGTAGAAACCGCCGTCGATGGCCGGGCCGAAGGCGACCTTCGTGCCCGGGAAGAGGCGCTGCACGGCGTCGGCCATCACGTGCGCCGTCGAGTGGCGAATGATGGCGAGGGCGTCCTGCTCGTGGGCCCGCACGGGCCGCACGGCGTCCGCGTCGAGGTCCCCGGGCAGCGGCGTGTGCAGGTCGAAGAGCCGGTCGCCGGCCTTGAGGGCGACGACGTTCTTCTCGAGCTCGCCGCGGGCTTCCAGGAGCTCCCGTCCGGTCTTCGCGTCCATGAGCTAGCGTCCTTCGCGCGTGTGTGGGACCGCCGCGCCGCGGGGCCAGCCAGCGGCTGTGCCAGGAACGAAAGAAGCCCGCCCCGGAACCGGCCGTGGCGGGCTACTTAGTAGGCACGGGCGGGATTGAACCGCCGACCCCTACCGTGTCAAGGTAGTGCTCTCCCACTGAGCTACGTGCCTGAGGGGAGCGATGTGGTAGCCGCGGGTTCGAGCGCTGTCAACCGGCGCTGGAGCCCCTCCGCAGCCCTGCGATGACCGACTCCGCCTCCCCCATCGGCGCCGCCGCGACCCCCGCCTCGCCCACCTTCCAGGACGTGCTCCGTGCGCGGCCCGTGGTGCGCCGGCATCTGCGCAGAACGCCGCTCTACCGCTACCCGCTCTTGAGCGCGCGCCTCGGCTTCGACGCCTTCGTGAAGCACGAAAACCACCTGCCCATCGGCGCCTTCAAGGTGCGCGGCGGCGTGAACCTCTTTGCGAACCTCAGCGACGCGCAGCGGCGCCGAGGGGTCATCACGGCCACGCGCGGCAGCCACGGGCTCTCCATGGCCTGGGCCGCGCGGCACTTCGGGTCCCGCGCCGTCATCTACGTGCCCAAGGGCAACAACCCGGAGAAGAACGCCATCATGGAGGCCATGGGCGCGGAGCTTCACGTGTTTGGCCGGGACTTCGACGAAGCCCGCGCCGAGGCCGAGGCCCGCGCCGCGCTCGGCGACCTCCGCTACGTGCACGTGGCCAACGAGCCGCAGCTGATCGCGGGCTATGGCACCTACGCCATGGAGATCGCTGAGGAGCTGCCGGAGCTCGACGCCATCGTGGTGCCCGTGGGCGGCGGCAGCGGTCTCGCCGGCGTCGTGCTCGCGCTCCGCACGCTCCGGCCCCAGGCGCGCATCATCGCCGTACAGGCCGAGCGCGCGAACGCCTTTGCGCGGTCCATGAACGAAGGCACGCCGGTGCAGGTCGAGAGCGCGGACACCTTCGCCGACGGCCTCGCCACGCGCTGCACCTTCCGCGTGCCCTTCGCCGTCGTGCACGACCAGGTCGACGAGGTCGTGGAGGTGAGCGAGGACGAGATGCGCGAGGGCGTGCGCATGGCCCTCGAGACCACGCACAACGTGGCCGAAGGGGCCGCCGCCGCGGCCTACGCCGCCGCCAAGAAGCTCCGCCGTCAGCTCGCGGGGCAGCGCGTGGCCCTCGTGCACACGGGCCAGAACATCGACCGGGACACGCTCCGCTGGTCCTTGGGCCTCTACGACGCCTGACCGGGCGCCCGAGCGGGGTTGCTTTGCCCCGCCCAGGCCGCGCTGATAGTGCACCCCCGTGTCGGACGGCGAAATGAGGCCCGGCGGCGGAACCGGTCCCGGGACCGCCGGCGCCGAGGAGGGATTGGGCGACGGCGTGGAGCCGCGCGATCCGCTCGCGCGGCCGCTTCCCTCCGTGGACATGCCGCTACTCCGCGGCCAGCTCCGGGCCGCCCGGGCTCGCCGACAGGCCGTGCTCGGCACGCTGGCCACCGTGGGCCTCGTCGCCGCCGTGGTGCTCCTGGTGCGGGCGCTGATGCCGCTCTTTTCCGGCGACGACGCGCCTACGCTCGCCGCCGGCGCCCCGGAGAGCGACGCCGGCGAGGCCGAGCCGGCGGTTCCGGGCTTCGAAGACGACGAGCTCGGGGCCATCGACGACGAGGCGCTCCTGGCCATGGCGGCGCAGACCGGCGGCGCGGACGTGAGCGAGGGAGAGGCGCCGGGGCCTGACGCACCGGTACCCGACGCGACAGGGCCCGTGCCGGCCGCGAGCGACGACGCTCCGGTCACGCCCGGCGCCGTGGCGCGCTTCGAAGGCACCTTCGGCCAGGCGCTCGGCTTCCGGCCCGCGCTGCTCTCCGCCGGGCTGACGGAGATGGAGTGCGTCGCCATCGAGCGCGCCGTGCAAGACGAGCTCGACTTTCGCCGCTGCCGGCCCGAGGACGCCATCCTCCACGAGCGCGACGCCGAGGGCGAGCTGCTCCGCTTCGAGTACCACGACGAGCCCACGAGCTACGTGGTCGTGACGCGCGGCGAGCGCCTCGGCGAGCTGCTCGTGGAACGCATCGAGCGCCCCGTGGAGACGAACCAGGTCGTCCGGAGCGGCACCGTGCGCACGTCCCTCGGGGACGCCGTGGCCGGCGCCGGGCTCGGCCGGGACGTGGTGGGCATCTTCGTCGAGGTCTTCGAGGGGCGCATTCGCTTCAGCTCCCAGGCGCGCGCCGGTGACCGCTTTGCCGCAGTCATCGACGAAGAGCGCCTCGACGGCCGCTTCCTCCGCTGGGGCCAGGTGCGCGCCCTGGCCTACGCCGGCGAACGCGCCGGCGAACATCGCGCCTATTGGTTCCAGGGCCGGGGCCAGCGCCGCGGCGATTGGCACGACCCGGACGGGCGGTCCATGAGCGGGGGCTGGCTGCGCGTCCCCTGCCGCTACGACCGCATCAGCTCGCCCTTCGACCCGCGGCGCATGCACCCCATTCTGAGGCGCGTCGTGCCGCACAACGGCACGGACTTCGCCGCGTCGACGGGCACGCCGGTCTGGGCGGCCGCGGACGGCGAGGTGACCTGGGCCGGGCCGAAGGGCCCGAACGGCAACCTCGTCTCCGTTCGCCACGAAGGCGGCTACGAGAGCCACTACGCGCATCTCCATCGCATCCAGCGCGGCATCCGCCCCGGCGTGGAGGTCGAGCAGCGCCAGCTCATCGGCACCGTGGGCTCGACGGGGCGCTCCACGGGACCGCACCTGCACTTCGGCCTCAAGCGCGGCGGCCGCTTCGTGAACCCCATGGACGCCATCAACGGCCCCGGGCGCATGCTCCCGGCGCGGCATCTGGGCACCTTCCGTCGCCAGGCCCGGGCGCTCTCGGCGCAGCTGGACGCGCGGATGACGGCTCCGGTGCCGGCGGCCACGGAAGAGGTGGGCGCGAACGCCGCGCCCGAGGAAGAGTGACCGGACCATGGGCGCAGCATTGGACCTCGCGGACGCCCGCGACGCGCGGCGCTGGGCAGCCGCGAGCCTCGGCGTCGGCGCGCTGATTCTCTGCGGAGGCCTCGGGGCCTACGGCATCTGGGACCCTTGGGAGCTCGACGCCGCGGAGCTCGCCCGGAACCCCGAAGGCCCGCTGGGGGCGCCACCGCTCGCCGGCTGGCTCGTGGGCGCGAGCCTCGGCCTCTTTGGCGTGCACGAATGGGCCGGCCGGCTGCCCGGCGCGCTCGCGGGCCTCGCCGCGCTGGCCACGACCTTCGTGCTCGCCCGGCGCGTCACCGACGCCAAGGGAGCCGCCTATGCCGTGGCCATCGCCGTGAGCACGCCGCTCCTGGTGCTCCACTCGCGGCATATGTTCGGCCAGGCGCCCATGCTCGCGGCCACGGCGCTCTTGGGCTGGACCACGGCGGAGCTCGCCTTTCAGGCCCCGCGGGGCCGGCGCCTCGCCCTGCTCCTCGCGGGCTTCGCCCTGGGCTACGGCCTCGCGCTGCTCAGCGGCGGCGCGCTTCTCGCCGTGGTCCCGCCGCTTCTCGCCGCGACGCTCGTGCGCGGTCTGCGTGGCTCGCTGCCGGCGGGCGCGGACCGGCTGCCGGCCCTCGTCGTGGGCGTCACGGGCGTGGTGACGCTGCTGCTCGTGGTGCAGGCCATCGCCGGCGACGCGGGCGCCTATGACGCCTGGCGCGGCGGTACGCCTCGGGGTGGCCAGCCGCCGAGCTTCGACCACGGCCTGGAGCTCTTCTTCCACGCCGCGGCGCCCTTCAGCGCCCTGGCGCTCTTGGCCATGGTGCGCCTGCTGGGCCCCGTCGCCGCCACGGCCCAGGAGACCGACGACGACGGCGCCCTTCGCGCACGCCGGGAGACCCGGCTCTTTCTCGTGCTCTGGCCGGCCTTCGCCTACGGCGCGTGGACCGTGTTCGTCAGCCGCTACGGCGCCGCCACCTTCTCCGGGCTCGTGCCCGTCGCCGTCGCCGTCGCGACGCTCTGCCGTGACGTGGAGGAGAGCGACCGGCCCTGGTGGCCCGAGCTCGTCGTCGTGGGTCTGCTCGCGGTCCTGGTGGTGCGCGACTACGCGCTCTTCCCGGACAGCCCGCTCCGAGGCCTCGACCTCGAGGGGCTGAGCGTGCCCGACAAGGAGGTCTTCAACCCCGCCGGCATCTGGGCGGCGCTCATGGGCTTCGTGCTGCTGGCCTTGACCCTGGGCTTCGGGAGCCGGCCGGGCACGCCCTTCGCCTGGCCGCCGGTGCGCGCCTTTCTCCGGGAGCAGTGGGCGCGCGGCGGCGGGCACCGCGCCTGGGTATCGCTCCTGGCGCTCTTGAGCGGCGGCACGCTCCTGGCGGGCCTGGCCGCCTTCGTCGCGCCGACGGCCATGGGCCTGACCACCTTCGGCGTCCGCTTGCTTCGTGCGCTCTTCTTCCTCACGCCGGCGGCGCTGATCGTGGTCGCGCTCATTCCGAACGCGCTGGCCCTCGGGGGACGGCTGGGCCGCCATCGCCTCGCGCCGCTGGTGCTGGGCGGGGTGCTCTTCGGCGCCTACACGGCCTTCGGCTTTCAGCCCGCGCTGAGCCAGCACCTGTCGCCGCGGCTGGTCTACGACCGCTACAACGAGCTGCGTGCGCCGGAGGCCACGCTCCTCGAGTACCGGGCCGGGGGCCGCGCCTCGGCCTATTACGCGGAGGGCGAGGTCGAGGCGGTGAAGACATCCGGCGAGCTGCTCGGAAAGCTCCAGGGCGACGAGCGCGCGTGGGCCATCGTGCCCACGGACGAGCTCGCGTCCCTCGACCGCACCTTCCGGAAGCGCCGGCGTGAGCACCTCTGGGTTGCAGACGCGCGCTCGGCGACGCTGACGCTGGTGACGAACGAGCCCGTGGAGGGGCGCGAGAACGAGAACTTCCTCACGGAGGTCGTGCTCCAAGAGCTCCCGGAGCTCGAGCACGAAGTCGGCGGCGTCTTCGACGGGAAGATCGAGCTCGCCGGCTACGACCTCGACCTGCCGCAGGAGGGCTACATCGGCGCCGGCCAGCGCTTTGCGATCACCTGGTACTGGCGCGTGCGTCAGCGCGTCTCGGGCAGCTACAAGATCTTCCTCCACGTGGACGGGGCCGGCAATCGCATGAACGGCGACCACGACCCGGCCGGCGACCGCTACCCGGTGCGCTTCTGGGAGCCCGGCGACATCATCGTCGACCGGCAGGAGCTCACGGTGCCGGCCAACTACCGGCCTGGCACCTACACCTTCTGGATCGGCCTCTACGCGGGTCAGAACCGCCTCGACGTCACCGAAGGCGAGAAGGACGACGCCAACCGGCTCGCCGCAGGCCGGCTGGAAGTGCGCTAGCACCCCCGCCGCCGGCATCGAGGCCGGCACTCGAGGGCCGTTCAGTCAATGGGCTGGTGGGCCTGGAGCTCGCTCGCCAGCGGCTCGTCGCTCGTCAGCAGGTCGCCGGAGACGAGGCGGGCGAGCGAGCGCTCGAGGTCCGCTTCGTCGAGGTCGAGGGCGTCTTCGACCCAGCTCTCGTCCACGTAGAGCACCTTGCGCTGCACCCCGCGCGGAAGCGCCGGCGGCCGCGCCTGAAGCGCACGCTCGAGACGCGCCCGGTCCCGGTCGTCGATGGCGATGAAGTCGATGGCCATGCCCGCGGGCGGGTCCCCGTCGCGCCGGAAGTCATCGGCGCGGTTCACCACGCCCACGGCGTGCACCGGCGTGTCTTCGCCCGGGGGCAGGATCTCCATGACCAGCTGCGTGCCCGTCTCGAGGGGAAGGTCCGTGCGCACCCAGGCGCCGGTGGACGAGAGCTCCAGGGCGCGCAGCGGAACGGCCTCGTTCCACATGGCGCACATGGTCAGGCAGGAGACGTCCACGGCGTGCCGGGACGCCCGCCGGCGCGGCGCCGCGGGGTCGAAGGGAACGAAGGACGAGGGCGAAACATGGGGAGTGGCGCTGAGCATGGCGGGTCTCTCGTGGGGCGACAGGTGCCTACATCCTCATACATGCGCCGGGCGCTCCCAATTTTTCGACAGGCGAGCGCGGCCGCCGCGTCGGATAGCCTGCCTCCATGCTGCGTCCTCCCATCGCTTCCGGAGACCGAGGCCGCCTGCTCGTGCTGCTCAGCATCGCGAGCGCGTGCCAGGCGCCGGGGGCGCCGTCCATCGTGGCTCGGGCCGAGGCGTCGCAGGAGACGCCGGGTACCTGGACGCCGTCCATCGACGCGCCGGTGGTGGACCTCTCCGGCCGGCTGAGCGCGGCCGCCGAGCAGCGGCTGACCGAGACGCTCGAAGCGCACCGACGGGCGACGGGCGTGCAGATCGCCGTGCTGCTGGTCGACACGCTCGGCGGAGAGCCCATCGAGGACTTCTCCCTGCGCGTGGCCGAGAGCTGGGGCGGCGGAAGCGCGGGGCGGGACGACGGCCTGCTCGTCACCTTCGCGGCCGCCGACCGGCGCATGCGCATCGAGGTGGGCTACGGGCTCGAGGCGCAGGTGCCGGACGCGCTGGCGAAGCAGATTCTCGACGACGCCAAGCCCGACCTCCGCGCCAGCGACTGGGACGCTGCGGTCGGGGGCGTGGTCCGGGCGCTCGTCGCGCAGACCGTTTCCGGCGCTCCGGCGCCGAGCGCCTACGTGCCCCGGGCCGAACGCGAGTCGAGGCAGCGGAGCGCGAGCATCGTGCTGGGGCTCCTCGGCGCAGTGCTCGCGATCTTCGCCGGCTACGCTACGGGTCTCGGCGCTCGCCCGGCGGGCGAGAGGGGCCGGAAGCGCAAACGCCGCGCGAAGGAGCCGCGCGCGCCGACGGGAAGAAAGCGCCTCGCTTACCGCCTCGCCTTCCCGACGCTGCTCCTGGCGCTGCTCGGCATCGGGCTCGCCTTCGAGCTCACCGCGTGGACGCTCGCCCCGGCGGTCGTCTACGGGCTCCTGGGCGTCCCCTTCGGCCGGGACCCGGACACGTACCTCGGCGTGCTCAAGTTCTTCTCGGCCATGGGGTTCTTGTTCGGGATCGGCCCGGCGCTCGTTTTGACCTTCGGCGACGAGGCCGCGAACGCCGGCCTTGCCGTCTTTGCGGCGGTCGGGCTCTTGTCCGGCCTGATGGGCTTGGGGACCCGCAAGGTGGACCCGGCCGGCGGCGGCGGCACCAGCTACTCCGGCGGCAGCTCGAGCTACTCCAGCGCGACGAGCGCGAGCTCTTCGTCCTACGGCGGGTCCAGCACCAGCTCGTCTTCGAGCAGCTACGCCGGCGGCGGCGGGTCCTACGGCGGCGGCGGTGCCAGCGCGAGCTGGTAGGCGTTCACAGCTCGACGCTCTCGTCGCTCAAGACGTAGCGCCCGCCTTCGAAGCGCCCCTGCCGCGCCGAGGCGTGCTCGGGCCCGACGTCGTAGAGCCAAAGGCCTTCGCCATGCGCCTGGGTGCTGCTTCCCGCGCTGAAAAGAGGCACGGGACACTCGGGAACGCGCACGCGGTAGCAGCGATGCACGTGGCCATGAACGAGCGCGCCGCGGCGAAGGCCGGCGCAGGCCGCGAGAAAGGCGTCGGCGTTGTCGAGGCCGTGGCTTCGCGAGTCGGGCTTTCCATTCCACAGCCGCGCCGCGTAGTGCGTCATCACGAAGACAAAGCGGTCCCGGACCCGCTCGTTCGCGAGCACGCGCCCAAGCGCGACGAGCTGCGCGTCGGGAATGCGTCCGCTCGAGCGCGTGACGGGCGGGTTCGGGCGGGCGCTGTTGACGCTGGCGACGGCGACGTGGTCGCCGAGGAGGCGCACGTGCGGGTACGGCCCGTCCACGGCGTAGCTCGGCAGGTCGCTGAGCATGAGCTCGCCGAACTCGCGCTCGAACATGCCGAGCGCGTCCGGGAGGTACACGTCGTGGTTCCCGGGCACCGTCGTGAACGCGGGGCTCGCGTCGACGAGCACCTGAACCGCAGTCCGGGCGTAGGCGATCTCAGGCCCGGTCCCGAGCGCCGTGTAGTCGCCGGAGCAGAGCACGGCATCCACGCGCTCGGCCCGCGCGAGCTCGGCCAGGAGCGCGACCTTCTTCGCGGCCTCGGCGAAGTGGCGCCGACGCTTCAGGCGCAGGTTCAGGTACCCGGCGAAGCGCTTGTTGGCGAAGAGGCGCCGGGGGACCCCCGCGAAGCCGTCTTCGAGATGAAGGTCGCTCACGTGGAGCAGCTTCACGTCGGCGCCCTCACGGCCAGGTCGCGGGCAGGCCGAGCCCGGCGCCTTCGGCGAAGCCCTGGCGCACGTTGAGGGCCTGCACCGCGGCCCCGGCGGCGCCCTTCATGAGGTTGTCGATGGCGGCGAAGGCCACGAGGCGCCCGGCCCGGGCGTCGTGGTGGTAGCTGAGCTGGGCCTGGTTCGAGCCCCGGACCCAGAGCGTGTCCGGGTGCACGCCGGCGTCGCGCACGACCACGCTCGGCGAGCCGGCGTAGAGCGCCCGCGCCGCTTCCGTCGCCCGGGCCGCGTCGGCGCCGTCGGTCATGGCGTAGCAGGTGGCGAGGATGCCGCGGTTCATGGGCACGAGGTTGGGCACGAAGGTGACGCGGAGCGCCTGCTCCGCGAGGCGCCCGAGCTCCTGCTCGATCTCCGGCGTGTGCCGATGCAGACCGGCCGCCTTGTAGGCCCGCACGCCCTCGCCGGTCTCGGGAAAATGCGTGCTCGCCTTGGCCACGCGGCCGGCGCCGCTCACGCCGGTTTTGATATCGCAGACGAGGCCCTCGTACGCGACGAGACGCTCTTTTACGAGCGGCGCGAGCGCCAAGATGCTCGCCGTGGCGTTGCAGCCGGGCACGGCGATGAGCTCGGCGCCCGGGAGCGCGTCGCGATGCAGCTCGCTGAGCCCATAGACCCCCTCGCCGAAGCGCTGCGGCGCGAGGTGCTCGCCGTACCATTCGGCGTAGACGGCCGGGTCCCGGAGGCGAAAGTCCGCGCTGAGGTCGAGTACCGGGAGCCCGCGGTCGCGGAGCTGCGACACGATGCCCGCGCTCGCGCCGTGCGGCAGGCCGCAAAACGCCACGTCCGCCGCGTCGGCCACGGCGTCCGCGTCGAAGGCCTGCACGGCGCCGAGGCCGAGCCCGGCGAGGCTCGGGAGCACGTCGTCGACGGCCTGCCCGGCCTTGCTGTGGCCCACCAGGGGCCCGAGCGCGAGCTCTGGATGCCCGAGACAGAGCCGCACGAGCTCGGCGCCCGTGTAGCCGGTGGCTCCGACGATGGCGACGCGGAGGGACATGCGCCGGAAGCTAGTGTCCTGCGTGCGCCCAACGCAACGAGGCCACGCCGGAAACCCGTGCGTGGCCTCGTGGTCGGTGCGAAGCGCGGCTTAGCGCTTCGAGTACTGGAACTTCTTGCGGGCGCCGGGCTGACCGGGCTTTTTGCGCTCCTTCTTTCGCGCGTCGCGGGTCAGGTACCCCTCGCGCTTGAGGGAGCTGCGAACCTCCGGGTTCCAGCTGAGGAGCGCGCGGCTGATGCCGTGGCGAACGGCCTCGGCCTGGGCCGCGACGCCGCCGCCGTGCACGTTGACCTCGATATCGAACTGGCCGTTCTTCTCGAGGGTCACGAGCGGCTGCTCGATGATCATGCGGAGCACGTCCCGAGGGAAGTAGTCCTCGAAGGAGCGGTCGTTGATCGTGACCGTACCGCCGCCTTCCTTGAGGAAGACGCGCGCGACGGCGTTTTTGCGCTTGCCGGTGCCGTAGTGCCGGCCGTGAACCACGTGGGGCTTGGACATCGAGTCGTCTCTCAGAACGTCAGGGGCTGGGGCTTCTGCGCAGCGTGCGGATGCGTCTCGCCGGCGTAGACCTTGAGGTGCTTCAGGGCGCGGCGGCCCGGGGTCGTCTTGGGCAGCATGCCCTTCACGGCCTTTTCGATGATGAAGGCCGGACGGCGCTCGATGAGGTCTTCGTAGCGCTCGGCCTTGATGCCACCGGGGTATCCCGAGTGGTGGAACCACTTCTTCTGGTGGAGCTTCCGGCCCGTCAGGCGCACCTTCTCGGCGTTGATCACGACGACGAAGTCACCGGTGTCGGCATGCGGCGTGTAGCTGGGCTTGTTCTTGCCGCGAAGCACGGAGGCGACGTGCGAGGCGAGGCGCCCGAGGGGCACGTTCGTCGCGTCGACCACGTACCAGGAGCGGTCGGCGTCCGAGGCAGAAACGCTTTGCGTACGCATGAGAAGGGACTCGTTCGAAGGGCTGGAGGGACGGTGGGTCCGGCGCGTCGGAGCGCCGGGGCCCGCGGTCGGTCTCGAGATGGACCCGCCGCGAAAGGGCGCATGAGTTAGCTTCCGCCCCCGGGGCTGTCAAGGGACGCCGCGACGCCGCGCGCAGCTTCCTCTGGCCGCGGGTCTACTCCAAAAAGCGCTGAATCTGCGCCTCCACGGGCCCGAGGTCGTCGCCGCTCTCCACGGCGGGGGCCCGGCTGAGCGTCTCGCCGGCGCCGAAGCGTACGAGACCATGGTCTTTGAAGGCCCGGAGCGCGTTCTCGAGCTTGGGCTTGCTGAGCGACTCGCGGAGCTCGAGCTCGCCCGCCAGGTACATGCGCTGACCGAGGGAAAGGGCCTGCTTGAGCCAGTCCTTCCGCTTCGGCTTGGCCTCCGGGTCGTCGAGCACGGGCCGGAGCGCCCGCGCGGCGAGGAGGTACGCCTCGAAGTAGCTTCGGAGCATGGCGGCATAGGTGCTCACGAAGCGGCCCCGGCCGCCTTCCGCGGGACGAACGTGGTCGGCGAGGCGCTCGAGCTCCCCGGCGTCGAGCATGCCCGCGAGCGCGTCGCCGAAGATGGTCTCGAAGGGCGCATCGGCGCGGTACATGAACTCGTACTTGAAGAGCCGGCTCAGGCCCCGGACGCGCTCACGAAGCGCGTCCGTCGAGAGCGTCCGGGACTCCTCGGCCAGCAGCGCCGCCGCGATGAGCGCGCTCGGGACGAAGAAGTGGAGCGTCGAGCTCATGGCGTATTCGAGGGCGATGCGCCGCGGGTCCGGCACGCGGTAGATGGCGTCCGCCGCGTCCTTCGCGCTCGCCTCGTGGCGCCGGACGAGGCCGCCGTCGACGAAGAGCTCCACGGCCTTGTCGAGGGTCTCCGGGCGCAGCCGGCCCTCCTCGTCCTGGATGGGCGAGGCGATGCGGGCCCCGAAGCGCTCGAGGCTCGCGAGGAGCTGCGCGGCCCGGGCGTGCAGCTGGCGTTCGCCGATGCCCCGACGCCGATGCACCAGGAGCGCCGTCGCCGCGAGGGCCGCGGGCGTGACGACGGTGACCCGGTCGATTTGGTAGGTGACGCGGTGAGCGAGGTTCTGCACCAGCGTGCGCCGCTCGCCGGGCGTCAGCGCCTCCCGGGCCTTCAGCTGGCCCTGCTCGTCGGTCAGCGCGCGTTCGAGGAGCCGGTCGAAGCTCATCACGGCCCCGAACTGCACGTAGAGGCGCCCGTATTTACTCCGGAGCACGTTGCTCGTGCGGAGGAGACCGATGGCGCTCTCGCGCTGCTTCTCGCCGCCGCCGAGCTCGCGCACGTAGCTCCGCTCCTCGATAACGCGCTCGTAGCCGATGGAGATGGGCACGAAGGCCACCTTCTTGAGCGGGAGCTTGAGCGCCGCGTCGACGACCATGGAGAGCAGCCCGTACTTCGGCGCCAGGAGCTTGCCGGTCCGGGAGCGCCCGCCCTCGATGAAGAACTCGATGGGGAAGCCCTCCACGAGCAGCTTGCGGAGGTAGGCGTCGACGAGCGCCGGGTAGAGCTTGTCGCCGCGGAAGGAGCGCCGGATGAAGAACGCGCCCCCGCGGCGCAGGAACCAGCCCACGGGCCAGAAGCTCAGGTTCTCGCCGGCGGCGATGAGCGGAGCCGCGAGCGCGCGCTTGTAGAGCACGTAGCTGAGGACGAGGTAGTCGACGTGGCTCTTGTGGCTCGGAAGGAACACGAGCGTGTGCTCCCGCGCCGCCTGCCGGACGCGCTCGATGCCCCGCTCGTCGACGACGATGCCGTCGTAGATGCGGCGGAAGACCCCATCGAGCACGCGCTCGAGCACGGCGAGCATGCCCTGGCGCTGGTCCGCCTGGAGCTTCTGGAGCTGCTTGCGGGCCTCGCGCTCGAGGCGGTGCACGGGGCGCTTCTTCTTCTTGGCGACGGAGCGGAGCACCTCGCGCACGCGCGGGCTTCGGAGCAGCTCGTCCTGGATGCGGGCCGTGGTCTTGGTGGACGGGCCAAGCACCAGGCGCCGCTCGCGCTCCATGCGCGCCAGGAGCGCGAAGCGGATCTTGTCGGCGGCTTCCCGCTCGCCGAGGTCCGGGTGCTCGGCGAGAAAGGCGCGCAGGTCGAAGGGCTGCCCGCTTCGGAGGAGCGCGTTCCGGTAGTTGCCCAGGAACTGGAATAAGACGCGAATGCGTCCGGGCCAGTCCACGGGACCGAAGAAGAGGTCCAGCAGGCCCTTGCGCTTCTCCGGCGGCCGCTTCGACCAGACGAAGGTCTGGGGCACGAGCAGGATGGCCTCGTCCTGGCTGCGCTGCTGGGCGACGAGCGACTGGAGCAGACCGTCGCGGAGCGCGCTGCCCTTGCCGCGGGCCGTGCGCCGGAGCGTGCGTGGCGGACGGCCGAGGAAGAGCAGCGAGGCGTACCCCTCGCTCGTGACCTCCCGCAGGAGCTCCGGGTCCGGCTTCTGGCGCCGGAGCAGCCGCTTGCGCCCTTTGAAGAAGGGCTCGAGCACGCCGATGCCCAGGTCGCTCGCGAAGCGCGGCAGCGGAAGCTCGAAGCGCTTGGTCAGGAAATCCAGGCAGAGGAAGTCGAGCACGCTCATGGAGCGCATCACGTAGACGACCGTGCCCCGGCGCGCCGAGGCGCGGACGTGCTCGCTCCAGGCGTCGTCGACGCGGATGTGGGAGAAAAAGCGCCGGTAGATCCAGCGCAGAAGCGCGTTGGGGCCATAGGCCGGGCGCGGCGTGCGGTCCGGGCCGTCTGGGCGCGTGGCGATCTCCGGCTCGGCGACGTCGCCGGGCGCCGGGTGCGCTTCGGCCGGGCGCGACGACGGGTCCGTGACCTCCCTGGAGTGCGCCGGCTGGGTCATCGATCCGAATCCATAACAGAGCCTTCGCGGAAGGCCCGAAAACCCAGTCTAGGCGCAGAAGGTGGTCGGCGGCTTCACGGGCCGGCGCTCACGCCCTACATGCCGGCCATGAGCACGACACCCGAGGTCGCGGCCCCGGCGCGCGCGGACCGCGCCTACTTCATCTCCATCGCCGTCGCCTCGGCGGCGGCGCTCGCGCTGCTGAGCTGGCTGCTGCTCCTGCGGAAGGGGGACGCCAGCCTGGACCTCGACCTCCGCTTCATGCCCGCGGTGAACGCCGGGCTGAACGCCACGGCGGCCACGCTGCTGACGCTCGGCTGGCTCGCCATTCGCCAGCAGCGGACCGAGCTGCATCGGCGCCTCATGGTGAGCGCCTTCGCGGCTTCGTCGCTCTTCCTCGTGGGCTACCTCGCGTACCACTACGTGCACGGTGACACGAAGTACGTGGGCCCCTACCGCGGCCCCTACCTCGCGCTCCTCGCGAGCCACGTGCTGCTCTCGATTCCCGTGGTGCCCATGGCCCTGCTGGCCTTCTACTTCGCCTGGCGAAAGCGCTTCACGGCGCACAAGCGCGTGACGCGCTTTTTGGCGCCCATCTGGCTCTACGTGAGCGTGACGGGCGTGGTCGTCTACTTCGTGCTCCGCGGGTCAGCGCCCGCGGTTCCCTGAGCGCCGCGCGCTCAGTCGCACACGCTGACCACAGCGTCGTACTCGTCGCCGCAGGCGCCGCGAAGCTCGGCCTCGCTGGGGAGGTCGCAGCTCGAGCCGACGAAGTTCGCCGCGCAGCGGAAGAAGGCGTCGTAAGCGGACTCACAGTTGGCGCCATAGAGGCCGAAGTAGTCCTCGTAGGCCTCGGTGCATTCGGCGATGGAGTCGTAGTCCGCGGCAAAGCTGTCCGGCTCGCACCGGCGGAACGACTCAC
>JBCCAW010000562.1:0-3967 GCA_039814655.1 Myxococcota bacterium
ATTGTTCGAGCTGACGTCGAGGGCCGCTTCGATGCACAGGCGCTCGATGAGGTCCGCGGACTCCTTCACGATCTCCTTGAGCGATACGCGGCCCACGAGGCCGCGGAGCTGCTCCACGGAGCGCGGGAGAAAGGTGGAGGTCGGCGGCTCGGCCACGCGAGACGAGACGGGACGAATCGTGAAGCCGTAGGTGTGCGAGTCGCCTTCCGTGGCGGCCACCGCCGTCACGATGGCCTCCTGCTCCTGGCCGAAGTCGCCGCGAATGATGGTGGCGAAGTCGCGCACCACGCCGTGCTCCCGGAGGTTCGCGACGATGATGTTCAGGTCCACACCGGGCCGGCCGAGCCAATCGTCGAGCGTGCGCCCCACCACCTGCGCCTCGTCCGCGCGCTGCACCAGCTCGCAGAAGGCCGGGTTCGCGTTGAGGATGCGCATGTCCTCGCCGGTCACGACGAAGCCGTCGGGCAAGGACTCGAGGGCCTTGAGCATGCGCCCATCGCCGAGGTCCTTCGGCGCCGGCGCCCCGGAGGGCCAGAGGCGCACCAGCAGGAGCACGGCCCCGGACTGGCGGAACGTCGACGCGCCCACGCTCAGCGGGAGCTCGCTCGCGCGAGGGTTGAGCTCGACGTTCACGTCGGCGCCGGCCTCCACGGCCCCGAGGAAGGACGAGAGCCGGTCCCGGGAGCTCGTCGCGAAGAGCGTGTGCAGGCCCTTGCCCTGAATGGCGTCCGCGGCCTTGCCGAGCAGCGCCGCCGCCGCCGGGTTCGCCTCGACCACCACGCGGTCTTCGCCGCGCACGACCAGCACGCCCTCGGCGCAGACGTGAAAGAGCACGCGGTAGCGCGTGTCCGCCTGGCGGAGGCGCCGGTACTCGAGGTCCATGGCCTGCTGCGCGCTCACGAGGCGCTGCTGGAGCGCGGCCAAGGGGCGCAGATCCGACGCCGGTACGACCACGCGCTCCTCGTCGACCTTCGCGCCGCTGCAGCGCATGGGGAACTCGCCGCCGCCGTCGACGCGCTGGTTGATCTCCCGGGGCTGCGCCGTATGCCCGGCGAAGGCGTCCTTCAAGAGCTGCTCGGCCTTGCGCGTGCTGTCCCGGAGCACGGTCTCGGTCCAGCGCCGGCCGACGAGCGCGGCCCAGGACGCTTCGGCGCGGAGCGCGGGCCCGACCCACACGTCTTCGATGATCCCGGCGCGGTCGACGATGAACGCCGCGTCCGCAGAGGACGCCACCACGCGCGACGCCACGGGCCAGGCGGCGGCGAGCAGGGCCGGAACGTCGTTGCTAGCGGCTTCCACGAAGGGTCTCCATGGGCGGAAAGGAGGCTCGAGCGGACGAAAGGGTGAGAGCGATCAGCGGGCGAGCGCGGTCGCCCCCGGAAGCAGAGCGAGCGCGTCTTCGGCGCTGCGGCAGTAGGTGAAATCGAGGGCCTCGGCGTGCTCCGCGAGGTCCTCGCAGCCCCCGACGACGATGCGGATGTCCGGGTTCTGCGACGCTTCCCGCACGGTCTCCAGCAGCGACGGAAGCGTCGTGATGAGGTCGGCATGACTCACGCTGAGGCCCACCATGTCGACGTGCTCGTTGGCCACGAGGTCCGCGAGGGCGCCGGTGTCGAGGCCCGTCTCGACCTGCGCGGCCCAGCCCTCCCGGCGAATCTGTTCCGCCACCACGTGCACGCCGAGCGTGTGCTGCTCCCCGGGCGCGGCGAGGAGCACGACGAGGCCGCGATGGCTCGGCCGCTCGCTCTGCCGGCAGAGCAGCGTGAGGCTGCGCTGGAGCGTTCCGAGGCCGACGGTCACGTCGACGAAGCTCCGCGCATCGTCCAGCCACTGGTCGCCCAGCAGCTTCGCCGCCGGCGCGATGAGGTGCAGGAGCAGCGACTCCTGCGTGAGCCCCTCCTCCATCAGCCTCGAAAAGAGGGACCGGAGCGAGGTCGTATCCTGGGCGACGGCCAGGTCCGCGCAGCGCGCGATCTCGATGCGCGTCGGCGGGAGCCGCCCGTCGCTGTCCGGCCCCGCATCGTTGAGCGGCTCGTGGCCGGTGCGGTGCGCGAGCATGAGCCGCGGAATGATGTGCGCCTCGATGGTGCTCATGAGCTCGTCCCCAAACGGAGGGGATGTGCCCCAGAGCCCGCTCCGAAGAGCCGAGGACTCGTACGTCGCGGAGTCTTTTCTCCGCGAGACCAACTTCCGCAATCCGAGCGCTCGCCGTGCCATGACGACTCCCATACGGGGTCCCCGACCCCGCAATTCATCGAAGGAGCCAAGCGTAATGCGAAGGTTTTGACGAAGAAATATCCCAGTTTGGGGACCCCTCGAGCGAAACGAGACCTGAACAGTCCCGACTTCGAGACGGTGTGCGTGACCGGGCTCATGGCCGCTTCTCCTGGAGGGTCCCAGGCAGCGGCGGCTGTGGCTCGCTCACGGCCCAGCGCCAGAGCGCCGCGTCCGGCAGCGGAAGCGTCAAGAAGACGTGCTCGAGCAGGCCGAGGAGCAGCAGCGACGCCACCATGGTCTCGCTCGCAGCCACGAAGGGGCTCGCGTCCGCCGCGAAGGCCTCGCGAAAGGCGAGGCCCGCGAAGCCCGCGGCGAGCAGCAGCGAGGCCGGCATGAGCGGGCTGAGCCGGTCCCGGCGGAAGTAGCTCAGCAGGTAGCGAAGGCGCTGCGGCACGAGCTCGTCGGCGAAGCTCCGCACGCCCAGGAACACGTTGAGCTTGGCCGAGAGACGAAGCGCCCAGAGCGCCACGAAGGTCTTGGCGGCCACGAGGTTCGGCGCGCCCCAGGTCGCCGCCACCATGGCGAGGGCGCTCGCGGCGAGCAGCAACTCGTGGTGAATCAGCGTCGCCGCCGCGAGGCGAAAGCGCCGGAAGCCCGTGGCGTCCGGCGGGCAGGGCGCGCGCCGAGGCCCGGTGATCACGCCGAGCAAGAAGGTGAGCTCATGCCAGGCCCACACGAAGAGCGCACCGGCGAAGCTCACGTAGGCGCCGGTCACCGTGGGCTGCTGCGCGGACCAGGCAACGGCCCCGAGGCCGCCGAGGGAGAGCACGCTCATGAGCGCGAGGCTCCGGCGGTGCGTGCGCGGGCCCAGCCACACGAGACGCAGCACGAGCCCGGTGCTCAACCACCAGGCTCCCACTACGTAAAGTGCCGCTGCGCCCTGCTCGATCATGACTCGTGTCCGTGCCTACTTCCGCGCGCCTTCACCAGGCCGGCGCGGTGCGAACCTCGGCGGGGAGCGCGTTCGTCTTGGTCGGCAAGAAATAGAGCTTCAGGAAGTTCGCTGCGACGCTCAGCTTGAGCGGGATCGCGCGAAGCTTGCCGAAGAAGCCCTTCTTCGAGCTCTCTTCGATACGGAGCGCCAGCGCGTGCATCGTGCGCAGTCCCTCGAGGAACTTCGGGTTGTCGATGTCGAGAATGTCCGGGAAGACCTGCTTGGAAATCTCCGCCGTGATGCGGAAGACGTCCATGCCGTACTCCTCCGGGTCGATGCCCAGGCCTTCATGGAAGGCCGGCCGCGTGTGGTCCCGGACGTACATGGTCGCGAAGACCGCGAGCTGGAAGAAGCGAATCCAGAGCCGGTTCCGGCCCTTCAGGAGCTTCGGGTTGGCGCGCATGATCAGCGCGAGGGCCTCGCCGTGCCTGAACTCGTCGTTGCACCACCGGAAGAACTTCTGGATGATGGGGTGGAACTGGTGGTCCGGGTTTTGCTCGAGATGCCGGTAGATGCGGATGTACCGCGCGTAGCCGATCTTCTCGCTCAGGTACGTGGCGTAGAGGATGAACTTCGGGGAGAAGTGCGTGTACTTCTTCTCCTGGACGAGGAAGCTCATGTCCACCTGGACGTCGAAGTCCCGGAGACACTCATTGATGAACCCGGCGTGGCGGGGCTCGTCCCCCCCCCGGGACATGTAGAGCATATTAATGTACGGGGTTAAGCCCGTTTTGTGGGGCTCGGCGGAGAGCCCCC
>JBCCAW010000618.1:0-3471 GCA_039814655.1 Myxococcota bacterium
ACCTCGCGGCGCTGATGATCCCCATCGTGAAGGCCTTCGCCACGGACCGGGGCTTTTCGAACGTGAGCCAGGCCATGCAGCTCTGCGGCGGCATGGGCTTCACCGTGGACGGCGAAATCGAGCAGTACCTCCGGGACCTGCGCATCGCGGCCATCTACGAGGGCACGAACCACATTCAGGCCCTGGACCTCGTGGGCCGGAAGCTGCCCATGGGCGGCGGCCGGCTCTACGCGGCCTTCGCGAAGAAGGTGGACGCGGCGGTGAAGGCCGCGCGCGCGCAGGACGAGACCCGGGACTTCGGCGACCAGCTTGCCGCGGCCTTCGAGGCGCTGAGCGACGCCACGGAGGGGCTCCGGGACCGGGCGGCCCAGGACCCGGAGGCGCTTGGCGCCGGCGCGTCGACCTACCTGACGTTTTTCGGCCTCGTGACCTGCGCCTATACGCTGCTGGTGCAGGCGAACCACGCGGTGGCGAAGGACACGGGCAACCGCCGGGCGAAGCTCGGCACGACGCGCCACTACTTCGCGCGCGTGCTCCCAGAGATGCACGCCCACGCGGCGATTCTCGCGGCGGACCACACGCCCATCACCGAGTTCCACGACGCGGATTTTTGAGCGTGCGGCGGTCACTTTCGGTCGCGGCGTGGCTCGCGCTCGGCGTGGCCTGCAGCTCCGGCCCCGCGCCGGACCCGCTCATCGAGCTCAGTCCGGGGCGCGATGCGGGCGCGGACGCCGCGGCTGACGAGGGCGAAGGCTGCGAGGGCTTTCCCCTCGACTGCGTGGACCGGGTCGCCGGCGCGCCGGGCTGCTGCGGCGACCGCGCCATCGACGCCGTCTGCGAGCGCGGCGTGTGGAGCTGTCCTGGGGGATCGGTGCCGACGAGCGACTGCATGTTCTTCGTGCCGGACCCGGCCTGCTTCTGAGCGCGGTGATCAAGACCGTGGTCGCGGCGCATCGCGGCGGCTAGCGTGAGCCCATGCGGAGCGAGGGCTGCGCCGGGCGATGATCGTCGTGACCGGGACCAAGCGTGCGGGCACGAGCATGTGGATGCAGGTGCTCAAGGCCGCGGGCCTCCCGGTGCTGGGCGAGGCCTTCCCGCGCGATTGGGGCACGACGATCCGGGACGCGAACGCGCAGGGATTCTACGAGTCGAGCCTGCGCCACGGGGTCTACTTCGGCACCAACCCGAACCCGCGCACCGGCGTTTATCTCTTTCCGGAGCAGGCGCGGCGTCACGCGGTGAAGATCTTCGCGCCCGGCGTGGTGCGCTCGGAGCGGAGCTACCTCGACCGCGTGATCTGCACCGTGCGGCCCTGGCGCGAGTACGTGAGCAGCATGCAGCGGCTCCAGCGCCTCGAGCGCGAGGCGCAGCCCGGCGCGGTTGCGGCCGCGCGCGACGACGACGTGCCTGGGCTGGGGCGACGCCGAACGCTCGCGCCCGAGCTCGAGTGGTGGCTCGAGAACTACGCGCTCATCCTCGACGCGCAGCGACGGCGCTATGCGCTCCACGTCGTGAGCTACGACGCCATGCTGGCGACGCCGGCGGAGACGCTCGGTCCAGTCCTGACGTGGATCGGCGGAGACCTCGCGCTCGACGCGGCGGTCGCCGTGGTCTCGGAAAAGGCGCGCACGCAGCGCGACCCTTCGTTGGAAGGCGTGGACCTTCCCGAAGGCGCGGCCGCCACCTTCGACGCGCTCTACGGACGCATCCACGAAGGCGCGCCTCTCGAGGCGGACTTCGTGGCCCGCATGAACCAGACGCATCAGTCCCTTCTCCCTTGGCTAAGACGGCCGCTACCACCGCGCGCGCGCGAGCACGCTTGACCCCCCGAGGAGCCCCATGCCCGTCATCGAGAAGACCCACGGACGCCGTGCCCTCACGCTGGCCCTCTGGCGTGCCCTCGAGGAGCGCCGCGGCCTGCTTTCCGCGGCCGTCGTGAGCGGGACCGTCGCCCTGTCGGCCTGCGGCGGCGACGGCGCTTCGCGCATGCCGACGGACATGGCCGGGGACGTCACGACCGTGGACATGCCGCCGCGCACCGACAGCGGCCCCGCCCCGGACCTCGGGCCGGACCTCTCCGGCGACATGGCCTCCAGCGACATGGGCGCCGCAGACATGGGCGCGGCGGACATGAGCGCGGCGGACATGGGCGCGGCGGACATGAGCGCGCCGGACATGGGCGACGCCGAGATGGGCGGCGCCGACATGGCCGCGGACCTCGGAATGGACATGTTCGTCGACATGGCCGCCGAGATGGGCGCCGACATGACCACGGACATGTTCATGGACGGCGCCCTCGACGGTGCCACGGACATGGCGATGGACGCCTCCATGGATGGCGCCACCGACATGCCCCCGACGGACATGATGGGCGACGCGAGCGCGGATGGCGGCATGGACGCCGGCCCGGACGGGGGCGCTACGCCCTTTGCCATCGACTCGGCGCGTTTCCTCAGCGCCACCCAAGTCGAGATCACCTTCACGGACGACCTCCGGAGCACGACGGGACTCGACGCGAGCCAGTTCCGGCTGACCACCCAGCGCGGGTACCGCTACGACTACATCTACATGGGGACCACCTACACCTACGACTATTGGTACCGCTACGACCTCGTGGAGGCGCCGTGTCTGGGCTACTACGTGGAGGACTACATCGGTGGCTCGCCCACGTTGGTGACGACGCTCGAGACCGCGTGCTTCGCGCTGCCCGCGACGCCGACGGCCACCACCGTGTCGACCATCGCCGGCGTGTCCGGACGCAGCGACCAGATCGTGCTCACGCTGAGCACCGCGGTGAACGCCGACGCGCTCGATACGATTTGCGGCGACGCGACCGACACGGCCTACTGCGACGCGCTCCGCACGGGCATCAGCCCCTTCCCGCTGCGCGACTGCAGCGTCGGAACCGTGATCCACTACGAGGCGGCGACGACGGGCAACGTCCTCAGCAGCAGCGGCGTCGCGTTGGCGAACCTGCGGCCCGCGGAGGTCGGCGGCACGCGGACCAACTTCAGCGTGACGGGACCGCTGGACACGCCCGCCGAAGGCTTCGTCGGCTGCCCGCCGCCGCCGATGCCCTGAGCCGCCGCTCCGGGAGCGTGTCGCAGGCCCCGGCTACGCTCTCCCTATGGCGTTCGACGAAGGCTTGGCGCAGCGGATACGCGAGCTCCGCGGCGAGCGCGTGTCCGAAAAGAAGATGTTCGGCGGCCTGTGCTTCCTCGACCGCGGCAACATGGCCTTCGGCATCGTGCGCGACGAGCTCATGGTGCGCGTCGGCAAAGACGCCTACGCCGCGTGTCTCCAGGAGCCCCACGCGCGCGAGATGGACTTCACGGGGCGGGCGCTGAAGGGAATGGTGTACGTGGCGCCGGAGGGGTTTTCGGAGGACGAGGATCTGGTGGGCTGGCTCGACCGGGGACTCGCGTTCACGGAGACGCTTCCGGGGAAGTAGGCGCGACGCGCTCGTCCTTG
>JBCCAW010000727.1:0-2531 GCA_039814655.1 Myxococcota bacterium
CTCGAACCTGCGACCAATCGGTTAACAGCCGACCGCTCTACCAACTGAGCTATTCCGGAATGGGCGGCGAAAGCTAGCCGAGGCCTCTGCGCTGTCAAGGACGGGGCAGGAGGTCCCGGGCGGACGGGGCGCGCGGGCGACGAAACGGCAACGGGGCGGGGTCCCCGTTGACGGGCACCGGGTCGGGAACCAGCACCCCCCGCGAGGGAGCAACACCGTGCCGAATACCAGCCTGGACGCGAGCGAGGCCACGCTCCAGCAGCTCATGGAGGCGCTCGCGCGCGTCCTCCGCGAAGCTGGCGAGGAGGACGTCGTGCGCCGCCTGCCCTGGCGGGACGACGCCGGCCCCGGCGCCGGACCCTGGCCCGACGCCATCGCCGAGCGCGGCCTCCAGGCCACGTCCCTCGCCTTTCAGCTCCTCCACCAAGCCGAGGAGAACGCGACGGCCCAGGCCCGGCGCCGGCGTGAGGAAGCCGGCGAGCTGACGCACGACCCCGGCTCCTGGGACCAGCACCTGAACCGCTTGCTCGAGGCCGGACACGACGCCGAGGCCATCGCCCGGGCGCTACCCGGCGTCTACGTCGAGCCCGTGCTCACAGCGCACCCGACGGAGGCCAAGCGGCAGACCGTGCTGCACCATCACCGGGAACTCTACCGGCTGCTCGTCGAGCTCGAGAGCTCCATGTGGAGCCCCTCGGAGCGCCTGGCCCTCGAGGACCGGGTCCGTACCAGCGTCGAGCGCCTCTGGCGGACCGGCGAGGTCTACCTCGCCAAACCCAGCATCGAGAGCGAGCGCGCGAACGTGCTCCACTACTTCGTGAACGTCTTCCCGGACGTGCTCGACCGCGTCGACGCGCGCCTCGCCGGCGCCTGGCGCCGCGCCGGGCTGCCTCCGGCCCTCCTCGACGACCCGACGCTACGGCCACGCCTGCGCTTCGGTGACTGGGTCGGCGGCGACCGCGACGGGCACCCCTTCGTCACGGCCGAGACCACCCGCGAAACGCTCGCGCTCTTTCGAGCCGAATCCCAGGCGCTCCACGCGCGCAGCCTCCGGCGCCTCGGCGCCGCGCTCAGCCTCACGACGCGCCGCCAGCCGACGCCCGCGCCGCTCGCCGCCTGGATCGACCGACGCGCAGGGGAGCTGGGCGAAGCCGGCGCCGTCGCGCTTGCGCGGAACCCGCCTGAAGGGTCCTTCCGCCGCGCCGCCAACCTGCTCCTCGCTGGCCTCGAGCACCACGCGGGCTACCGGCGCCCGGAGGAGCTGCTGGCGGACCTCGACCGGCTGCACGCCGCGCTCGTCGAGGTGGGCGCCGAGCGCCTCGCGCGCCACGACGTGGAGCCCGTGCGCCGCCGGGTTCGGAGCCTTGGCTTTCACCTCGCCGCCGTGGACGTGCGGCAGAACAGCGCCTTTCACGCGCGGGCCATCACGCAGCTCCTCGCGGCGGCCGGAGATGCCGCTGCGGAGACCTACGCCGACCTCGGCCACGAGGCGCGGACCGCGCTGCTGCGGCGCGAGCTGGACACGCCGCGGCCCTTCGCCGCGCGAGGCGCGGAGCTCGGTCCGGAGGCCCGCGCGGTCACCGACGTGTACCGCGTGCTCGCGGACGAGGTCACCGCGCACGGCGCCGGCGGCCTGGGGGCGCTCATCGTCTCCATGACCCGGGACATCGCCGATCTCCTCACCGTCTACGTGCTCGCCCGGGAGGGCGGCCTCCTCGCGGCCGGGCCGGAAGGGCCTACGTGCCTGCTGCCTGTGGTGCCGCTCTTCGAAACCATCGACGACCTCCGGCGCTCGCCGGACGTGCTCCGGGCTTACCTCGCCGAGCCCATCGTGCGCCGCTCGCTCTGCGCTCAGGCGGCTCGCTCGGGGGAGGACGTGCCCGTGCAGCAGGTGATGATCGGCTACTCGGACAGCGCCAAGGACGGCGGCATCGTCGCCAGCTTCTGGGGCCTCTACCGCACCCAGCGGGCGCTCGCCGACGTGGCCGAAGAGGCCGGTGTGCGCGTGCGCTTCTTCCACGGGCGCGGCGGCAGCCTGGGCCGCGGCGCCGGGCCGACGCACCGCTTCCTCTCGGCGCTACCACCCGGCACCCTTCGCGGCGGCCTCCGGCTCACGGAGCAGGGCGAGACCATCGCGCAGAAGTACGCGAACCAGGTCACGGCGGCGCATCACCTCGAGCTGCTGCTCGCCGGGACGCTCGCGGGCACGCTCGGGGCGTCTCGCGAGGACCCGCCGGAGCTCGTCGCGCTGATGGACGGCCTCGCCGACCGGAGCCGCATGGCCTTTCGCGCGCTCGTCGAGGCCGAGGGGTTCTTGCCCTTCTTTCAGCAGGCCACGCCCCTCGACGCCATCGAGCAGGCGGGCATCGGCTCGCGGCCGGCGCGGCGCACGGGGCAGCGATCGCTCGCCGATCTGCGCGCCATCCCCTGGGTCTTCGCCTGGAACCAGTGCCGCGCCACGCTCCCCGCCTGGTACGGCTTCGGGAGCGCGCTCGAGACCCTCCGGTCCGGGGACCCCGCTGCCTTCGAGA
>JBCCAW010000419.1:0-5363 GCA_039814655.1 Myxococcota bacterium
CCCGCACGCGCTCCTCGTGGTGAGCGCGCATTGGGAAGAAGACGTGCCGACGGTGATGAGCGCTCAACGCCCGCCGATGCTCTACGACTACTACGGCTTTCCGCCGGCCTCCTACGAGATCCGCTGGCCGGCCCCCGGGGCACCGGAGCTCGCGGGCCGCGTACGCCGTTTGCTCGAGGGCGCGGGCATCCCATCGGCGGAAGACGCCGCGCGCGGCTTCGACCACGGGACCTTCGTACCCCTCGGGCGCGTCTTCCCCGAGGCCGACGTCCCGACGGTCCAGCTCTCCCTCGAGCGCAACCTGGATCCGGCCCGGCATCTCGCCATCGGGCGAGCGCTGGCACCGCTCCGCGACGAGGGCGTCTTCCTGATCGGGAGCGGCATGAGCTACCACAACATGCGCGGCTTTCGCGCGCCTGGCGCCGAGGCCATCGCCGAGCGCTTCGACGAGTGGCTCGGCGAGGTGGTAGGCCGCGCGCCCGAGGCTCGGGACGCGGCGCTCCGCCTCTGGACCGAGGCGCCCGCCGCGCGCGACGTGCACCCGCGCGAGGAGCATCTGCTGCCGCTCATGGTCGTTGCCGGCGCCGCGGGCAACGACGCAGGGAGCGTTCCCTTTCGCGGGCGCTTCATGGGCAAGGCCATCTCGGCCGTACGCTTCGGTTGAGCCGAAGCGAGACGGGTGACGCCCGTCAGCGTGTCTCGGACCCCGTGGACGGGGGCGAAGCGGGCTCCGGCGGCGACAACCCCAAGTAGGCGCTCGCCAAGCGTCGCAGCTCCTCGCGGAACGCCGGGTCCTCGAGTAGCTCCGGCGCCTGCAGCACCGCCGACTCGACGACGGACTCGAGCGCGTGCTGCACCACGAAGCCCATGATGTTCACGGGGCCCGGGCGAAGAGCGTCGCGATGCCTCGCGAGGATCTCGGCCACGACCTCTGCCGCGTCTTCGTCGACGCTGCGACTCTCGCGCTCCATGCCTTCGCGCGGAACGAAGCGGAGCACTGCCTGGCGAACCCGCAGGTGTCCCAGCTCGGGGCCGAGCAGCACGTCGATGAAGATGTCCCGGGCGTCGGCCAGACTCGCCTCCGGGAGCGCCGCTAGCCGGGCCACGGCCAGGCCGAGCGCGCGCCGTTCGAGGCGACGCCCGACTTCGAAGAGCACGGCCTCCTTGCTCTCGAAGTACTGGTAAATGGAGCCGACGCTGGTCCCGCTGCGTTCGGCCAAGCGTGCGGTCGTGAGGTGCTCGATGCCCGCCTCGGCCACGAGCTGCTCGGCCGCTTCGACGACGGCCTCCACGATTTGCTGCCCGGCGCGGCGCCGCGGGATGCGACGTCGGCCGGGGCGCGCGCCGTCAGCGGTCATGGCTCAGCCTGCCTTGTCGCCTCCGCGTTCTCCAAGCTCGGGCCCGTTACCGTGAGCGCTTCCATCGCACGCGTTAGAAAAGCGAGTGAAATCATGAACTTGTGAACCGGTCCGGCGCGAGTGGGAAGCCCGGCGCGGCCCCCATAGCCTGAAAGGGCCCTGAAACGGCTGGGAGAAACCATGAAAACCACGACCCTCGTCTCCGCGCTCGCTCTCGCCATGCTCTCGTTCGCTCCGGCGACCGCCTCGGCTTCGTGCAGCTTCCTCGACACGCTCCGGTGCGTGGACATGCGCGGCGTGGCGGTCTCCTCGGGCGCGGCCTGCTACTGCGACATCTACGAGCGCACCCCGCTCCGCGTGGCCAACGCGCGCACCGGCGACGTCGGCATCGTGCCCATCGACGGCCGCGGCAGCGAGATCGTGACGGTGCTGACCGAGGAGATCGGCCAGTTCCATCGCCACGCGGTCATGTTCTGGAACGACGGCCGCCGCACGCGCCACAACACCATGTACGTCTTCGACGGCGAGGACGGCAGCGTTTCGGATCCCGGCGGCGACTACGTTCGCAGCTACCGTCCTCTCATCGGCAAAGTACGCTTCGACGGGGACGAGCTCCGCAACGGGCTCCCCGGCGCGCTCAGCCAGAGCATCGACGACACCTTCGACCGCGGTCGCCTGTCCGAAGCCGGGCTCGTCCTCAAGCCCGGCCTCCGGATGGTGCTGTCGCCACCCACCATCGGCGGCGGCGGTGGCTTTTCGGTCACCGAGCCGGACCGCGCCGCGTTCGAGCGGGCCGTGCTCGCGGCCCGAGGGACGCGCGCCTACTACAAGCTCGGCGACTACACGGACATGGACTCCATGAGCCGCCCGTGGAGCTCGAACCGCACCTCCGGAGACCATCGCGGCTCGCACTGTTCGGGCTTCATCACCGATTTCTTCCGCGACGAGGGCCTCGCCATCGCCGATGTCTTCTACCCGCGCTCGCTCCGGCAGGACGTGGCCGAGGTGCTCTTCACGGAGGTCCGGGACGCCTGCCGCAACGAGATCGCCGGTTGGAAGCGGACCTTCTCCGGCCATTGGAGCGCCTGCTCGAACGTCGCCAACCAGGTCGTGAACTGCTTCGCCGACCGGGACTGCTGGGACACGGGCAACGGGTGGCGGCGCGGTTCGGGTGTGGACTCGGGGAGCGCCGTGTCGCCGGACAACCTCCTCCCGGATGAGTTCCGCTACGCGGGCACCCGCACCTATCGCTGGGACGGCGACACATTGCGCAACGGCACCTCGAGCGGGTCAGTCATGGTCTACTACCCGGACCTCGGCACGCGGGTGGATCACCCGGGCCTCGGTGGCGTCGAGCCGGGTGTAGCCGCCACGGCGACCTCGCCCTTCGAGCGCGTCGAGGCGCTTCGTTACACGGGCGGCAACATCGTCCGGCGGCGGGTCCGGCTCTGATGTCCCGGCGTGCGTGGGCGGGCGCGGTGCTGGCCGCGGGGCTGCTCGCGGCGTGGTTGGCCTGGCCCGCGCCCCGGCGCGCCGTCGACCCTCTGCGTGAACCGGCGTCGGCGGTCCCGGCGTCGCAGGCCCGGGGGCAGGCGGCGCTCGGCGCCCGGGCGGCGAGCCGTGCGTCCGAGCGCGAGGACGTCGCGCGGCGCTCTCCGGACATCGTGGAGGTGCGCGAGGAACGCCTCATCGCCTCCGTGCGCATCGAGCCATCGGACCCCTGCCTCGGCGACACCCTTCGCGTGACGACGGAGCTGCTCCCGGACGCGGCCGACGCGAAGGTCTTCGTCGACGGCCAGGCCGGCAACCCGGCCGTGGTACGCGTCGAGGAGCCGGGCCAGGCGCTGCGGGTGCTCGCGCGCGGCTGGGACGACCGCTTCGAACGTCGCCACCTGCGAGTGGACGCCAGGGAATGCGATGATGGACGCCTCCGTCCGGCGCTGCGCGTCACGCGCGTGGGCGAGCGCTACTACGCCTTCCGGCTCGTGCCCGCGCCCGAGGAAGAGGTGCGCTGGGACTTCGGTGACGGCATCGCTACCCGCGGACATGCGGTGACGCACCGCTACGCCTCGCGGGCCGACCGCACGCACTCGACCTACCTCGTGGAAGCGACGCTGCGCGGTCCGGTCGGGCCCGAGTCCGCCTTCGCGTCGGTGACGCACGTCGAACCGGTGGGCATGGCGGCCCGCACGGCCTACCCGACGCTCGACAGCGAGGGGCCCCGCTTCGTGGGCTGGGATGAGGGCCTCGTTACGTCGCGCCACATCACGAACGCGCTTCCGGTGGACGTCGAGCTCGCGCACGTCGAGCTCCGCGGGTTCCCGTGCGACGGATCTCCCGCGGAGGTGCGCGAAGGGCCGGCCGCAACCTGGCTCTCGCGCACGCGCGTGGCCGCGGGCGAGACGGCGGAGACCGAGCTCCGCCTTCCGGCCGATACCTTCGAAGCGCCGGTCTGCGAGCTGCTGGTGCAGGCGGCGGGGCCGGCGGAGGATGGGCGCCTGGCGCTTTCCACCTTTGCCCTCGACACGGGGATACCGGACGAGCGCCATCCCATCGAGGACCCGGAACTCCTGGCCGCGCTCGCCGCGCTAAGCGAAGCCCGGGGCGATCGGGACGACCCGATCACGCCCGAAGAGCTCGCCGCCTTCCGCGCGACCACGGGATACTAACCCCGGAGATCTTACACTTCGCGAGCGAAAAACCGCGCGGCGCTCAAAGCCCTTTCGTCTCCACGGGTTAGCTGCGGCACCAGCGCGAGTTCTAAGCGGAGTACGGCCGAGACACGCTCTGTCCATGCGCCACGAAACAACGTGGCGTTCGAAGGGAGACAAGCGATGAGAACCGTGATGTTGTGTTTGGCCGCGGGTGCCGTCCTGGGGGGATGCGCGGGCGAGGTGGTGCCGGTGGACGGGGACCGCTCGCACCTCGACGAGCTCGGGCGCCTGTGGGTGGACGAGGGTGAGGCGCGTCAGGCCGTCGTGGGCATCGACCCCAACAACGACTTCGACGTCTCTGGGGCGCCGGAGCCCGAAGCGGTCCTCGAGGCCTTCGCCCGCGGCGCCGTGCTCGAAGGGGACGACGGACACGAGTACTACGGCGAGCCGCTCGAGGAGGAGCTGCTGGCGGCGCTCGTCGAGGCCTATGACGCCACGCTCGAGGAAGAAGGGGTGCCAGCACTCGATGGCGACGCAGCAGCGCCCATGCCCGAGGCGGTGCCCGACGCGGGTGACGACGCGACGGGCCGAAAGCGGGTGCTCGGCCGCGACACCCGCGCCCTCGTGACCGCGCGCGGAAGCGATCCCTTTCGAGGCATGGGCCGCTACACGATCTCGTTCCAGGCGGGAACGGGCCCGTGCCGACCGGGTCAGGCCTGCGTTTCGACCTGCACCGGCACGCTGATCGGATCGCGCTACGTCGCGACGGCGGCGCACTGCGTATACGATCGAGGCGCCAACGCCTGGATCGTGGGCAACGTGGGTAACCGCCCGGGACAGGTCTGCTTCCGCAACGGCACCACGACCGTCTGCCGCAACGTCACAGGCCGCAAGCGAAGCCCCACCTGGCGAAACTCCGGCATCAACCGTGCGCGCCACGACTACGCGCTGCTCCGCCTGTCTTCGGCGCCCGGGCTCTTCGAGATGGGCCTCAGCGGCCTGACGGCCGCGAACACGCTCCGGGGCCTGACCGTGCGCAACCACGGCTATCCCGGCACGACGCCGACCGGCGGCAACGGAGGCCTCGGCCAGCTCTGGGGCGTCACGAACTGTGGCATCACGGACGTCGCGGCCGAGCGGCTCAGCTACAACTGCGACACGAGCGGCGGCCACAGCGGCGGACCCACCTACTACCGGACGAGCGGCGGGAGCTTCTTCCTGCTCGCCATCCACTCGGGGGCGGCGACCTTCGCCAACACCGGCGCACGCGTGGCCGGCAGCCCCATCCGAAGCTGGCTCATCAGCGAGATGAGCGGCTGGTGAGCGGAGGGTCGCGGCCCTGCGAGTGCAG
>JBCCAW010000060.1:0-16644 GCA_039814655.1 Myxococcota bacterium
CCGCGGCCGCGGCCTCGAGGGCGCCGGCGCGGGCCCCAAAACCCGCCTGGGCCTTCGTTTGAAGCGCGTTCAGCCGTTCCTCGAAGGCTGCGAGGCGTGCGGCAGCGCCGTGATCGTCGTCACCCATCGGTCGTCACGTCGCGTGTAGGCGTCATCGGCGTCGGCCCCCTCGCCCCAGCATGGCACCATGACGCCCAGCATGAACCCCGACGACCCGCTTCGCGCCACCGCCGACGACGACGCGCTGATGACGGTGCTCTCGGACGAGCTGGTGGCCGTCGAGGAGCAGGCCAGCGCCGCCCTCCAGGCCGCCATGGGCCCAGGCCTGCCCATGGTGGGCGACGTGCTCGACGACGCCTACCGCGTGACCGGGTTGCTCGGCCGCGGAGGCATGGGCGTGGTGCTCCTCGCCGACGACGTGGCCTTGGCGCGCCCCGTCGCCGTGAAGCTGATGAACGCGGCCATGCTCCAGTCGACGGACGCCAAAGAGCGCTTCGTCACCGAGGCCCGGGCCATGGCCGGCGTCCGCCACGAGAACGTCGTGCAGATTTACCGTCTCGGCAGCTTCGACGACGCGCCCTTCTTCGCCATGGAATACGTGCCCGGAGAAACGGTCGTCGACTGGCTCGAGCGCAAATGGGACCAGGGCGGGCCCCCGCCGGCGGTCGACGAGGCGCTGGGCATCCTCGACCAGCTCTGCCGCGGCCTCGGGGCCATTCACGACGCCGGCATCGTTCACGCCGACGTGAAGCCCGGCAACGTGCTCCTGGGCCCGGCCTTTCGCGCCGCGGTGGCCGACTTCGGCCTGCACCGGCCGCTCGGTCACCGCGATTCCGGGGAGATGGTGGTGGGCACGCCCGCGTATTTGCCGCCGGAGGTCGTGACGAGCCGCGCCCCGGTCTTCGGCTCCGCCGCCGACGTCTACGCCGTGGGCGTGATGGCCTACGAGATGCTCACCGGGGACCTGCCCTTCCCCATCGAGAGCGTCGGCGACCTCTTCGAGGTGCACCTCCGGGGCCGGGACGCGCCGGCCGCCTCGAAGCTCCGCGGCGACCTTCCGCCGGCCTTCGACGCGGTGCTCTCCCGGGCCCTGGCCCGGGACCCGAAGGACCGCTACGGGACCATGGATGCGCTCCGGAAGGCGCTGCTCACGGCCCGGGAGGATTCCGGGGCCCGGGCCACGGAGACCCGGCGCATCGTGGTCGCGGACGACGACGCGGACTTCCGGGCCCTGGCCGAAGAGACGCTCCGCTTCGCCTTCCCCGGGGCCGAAGTGGTGGGCGTAGGCGACGGCGAGGGGGCCCTCGACGCCCTCGACGCGGCCCGGTCGGCGCTTGCGGTGGTGGACCTCGACATGCCCGGCATGAACGGCGTGGAGCTCACGGCGGCCATTCGGGGCCGGGACGGCCTCGAGGGGCTCCCGGTGGTGGTCGTCACGGCGACCGGCGGCGCCCCGGACTGGCGGCTCCTGCAGCTCCTCGGCGCCGACGGGTTCTTGGTGAAGCCCATCGACCCCTACGCGCTGATGTCCATCGCCCGGCGCCTGGTGGGAGCCGCGCCGTGAGCGCGCCGGCGCTCGCGCTGGCCCTGGCCCTCGCTGGCTGTGGGCCCGCGGCCTGGTCCGACGCCAGCCGGCGCCCCGGACGAAGCGAAGTGGTGGTCTTCGACGATGGGCCCGTGCCCCTCGGCGGGTTGCTCGCGCGGAGCGACGCCGACGCGACGCTGGCCAGTCTGGACTGCGAGGGCGACGCGGAGCGGCCGCTCTGGCACGCCTGCCGCGCGCTCCCGGAAGACGCCCGGCGCTGGCCCGCCCCTCAGCTGGCGCAGGCCGGCGAGGAGGGACCGAACACGCGGACCCTCGCCCGGGTCACGAAGGCCCACGACGGCGACGCGGCCTGGTGGTACGGGCCGGAGCGCGCTCAGCTCGGCGCCTGGGCTTCGCGGGAAGCCGGCTTGGACGGCGCCGGCCGCGCGCTGGCCACGACGCTCCTCGAGGCGGCGCTCGACCCGCCCGGTCGCCGCGTGGCCCTCGTGGTGCCCGCGCCCCTGCGCGCCCTCGTCGAAGCCCGCGCCCAGGCGCGTGCCGACTGCCTCGTTCTCGACCCTCGCGCCTTTCTCGAGGGCGAATGAGCCGTTCCCACGAGCTTGCACGCATCAGGCCCCGGAAGGCCGCATCGTGTACGGTGTCGTCCGTGGGCAACGAGTCCCAGCCCAAGGTGCCTCCGCCGGCCCCGGGTGCGTCGCCCGCGGAGGCCGAGCCGGCCGAGGCTCGCCCCCGGGACGGCTCTGCGGAGGCGAGCGACCCGCGCATTCCGAAGGCGCCGCGCGCGCCGCACCTGACCGTGACCCGCGTCGCGCCCTGCGCGCCTTCGCGCAACGCGACGATGCGCTTCGTCGCCGACGCAGATGACGGCGTCCCGCCCCTGCAGCCCGAGTTCACACGCCCCGGCGAGAGCGGACGGGCGCGGAGGCTCAGCCACCGGCCGGCCGTGGCCACCTTCGGCCCCTTCGAGATCCTCGGCCGGCTGGCCATCGGCGGCATGGCCGAGGTCTACCTCGCCCGGCGCAAGGGGGGCGCCGAGCTCCTCGTGGTGAAGAAGATGCTGGCGCAGTTCTCCGGCGACCGGGAATTCGTGGCCATGTTCCGCGACGAGGCGAGCCTCGGGCAGCGGCTCCGGCACCCGAACCTGGTGCGCGTGCTCGAGGAAGGGGAACACGACGAGCGGCGCTGGATGGCCATGGAGTGGGTCGACGGGGAGCCCCTCGGCACCATGGTACGCCGGGGCCGGGACGCCGGGAGACTGCCGCCGCGCATCGCCGCGGCCATCGCCCACGCCATCGCCGACGCCCTGGACGTCGCCCACGGCCTCCTCGACGACGAAGGACTGCCGCTCGGCCTCGTGCATCGCGACGTGAGCCCGCACAACGTGATGGTGGGCTACGACGGGATCCCGAAGCTGCTCGATTTCGGCATCGCGAAGGCCGACCAGCAGAGCTACCGGACGATGACCGGCATCGTGAAGGGCAAGTTCAGCTACATGGCGCCGGAGCAATGCCAAGGGCATGCGCTCGATGCGCGCGTGGATCTCTTCGCGCTGGGCATCGTGCTCTTCGAGGCGCTCATCGGGGACACGCTCTACCGGCGGGAGCACGAAGCGCAGACGCTCAAGGCCATCGTGGAGGAGCCCGTACCTTCGCTCCGCGCCTACCTCCCGGATGTCGCGCCGGCCCTCGACGCCATCTGCCGCATGGCCCTCGCCAAGAACCCGGCGGAGCGCTACCCATCGGCCGCGGCCATGCGCGACGCCCTGGGCGGGTACCTCCGGCGGAGCGGGGGCATCCCCGGGCCCGAGGCCATCGCCGCGGAGATGCGGCGCCTCTTCCCGAAGGAGCACGCGCAGGGCCCGGCGCTGGACACGGTCGCCCTCGAGGCCGACCAGCGGCCGACGGTAGCGCCGGCCTTCGCCCGGGGCCGCCAGCCCGCGCGCTCGGCCTTCGGCGGCGCGGCCGAAGGCCTCGAAGGCCTCGACCTCGCCCGCGTGGACGCCGCAGACCATGCCCGGGCCAAGAGTGCCCGCGCTTCCGGCGCCGGCGCGAGCCCCTGGTGGGACCCGGACGCGCGTCTGGACCTTCCGTCGGCGTCGGCGTCGGTCTCGGCTCCGGCTCCGGCTCCGGCTCCGGCGCCGGACCTGGCCCTCGATCTGGCCCGCCCTTCGAGCGCACCGCCGCCACGCCTCGCGGCCTCCGACGCCCCGGGGCCGAGCTTCACGCTGCCCCCGCGCGTCGTGTGGGCCCTTGCCGGCGCCGTGCTCGTGGCCCTGCTCTCCGCGGTGGGACTTTGGGTGGGCAGCGCGGGCAAGACGACGCCCGACGACGCCCCGGTGAACCTCGCGGCGACGGTCTTCGCCACCAGCGTTCCGCCGGGCGCGACGGTGGTCGTCGACGGCGTGGCGCGCGGCGTGACGCCCCTCGACGTGACGCCCCTGAGCGCAGGCCGGCACACGCTGGAGCTCCGCCTCGAGGGCTTCGAGACGCACGAGGCCGAGGTGACTCTCGACGAGGGCGGTTTCGTCGAGCTGCAGGCCCGCCTCGATGCGGCACGGCTCACCGCCGTGGGCGGCGAAGGGCGCCTCACCTTCGGCGCGTCGCGGCCAGCGAAGGTCTTCTACCAGGGCGTGCTGCTGGGGGAGACGCCGCTCGAGGCGCGCCCGGTGCCGCCGGGGACCCTCGAGCTCGAGCTCGAGCTCGAGGACGGAACGCGCCTCCGGACGGCGGTCTTCGTGCGTGGCGAGCGCAAGGAGACGCGCGCCTACGTCGACGTCGACGAGCTGCGCTGAAGCACGGCCAAGAGCTCCACGTGCGGCGTCTGCGGCAGCGGGTCGAAGGCGCGGAGCTCGCGAAGCGCGTAGCCGGCGGCGGCGAGCGCATCGAGGTCCCGGCGCAGGCCCGCCGGTCCGCAGGCCAGCATGCGTAGCGCCGGCGCACCCAGGCGGCCGAGGGCCCGGGCCACTTCCGGGCCGAGGCCGGCGCGGGGCGGGTTGGCGACGATGAGCTCCGGCCGTTCCCCGTTGGCGATGAGCCGCGCGAGAACGTCGTTCACGGGCTCCGGTGCGATGCCGAGGCGCGCGGCCGCCTCCGCGTTGGCTTCACTCGCGACGACGCGGGAGAAGCGCCGCGCGAGGCGCCGCGTGGTGAGACCGGCGCCCGCGTAGAGGTCGAGGGCCAGCGCCCCGTGCTGCGTGCCGACGAGGGCGTCGTACATGTGCTCGGCGACCGCGGGGTTCGGCTGGAGAAAGGCGAGCGGACCGACCTCGAGCGTGCCCTCCCCGAGGTCGAAGCGGAGCTCGGGCGTTCCCGCGAGGGCCGTGGCCGGCGCCCCGCGGAGCGAGGCCCCGGCGCCGGTCTTCACGCTCCAGGCGACGCCGTGCACGGGAAGGGACGCCGCGACGCGGCGAAGCACCGCCTCGTCGCCGGGGCCGGGCGTCGCGGTCACCAGCGTGACGAGCACCCGCGCGCCGTCGCCCTTGAGCCACACGGCCCGGAGCAAACCGGTCCCGTCCCGCGCGTCGAAGGCCGCGATACGTGTCTCCGCCAGCGCCTCCTCGAGGGCCGCGGCGGCCTCCGTGAGCGTCGGGTGGTCCACCACGCAGCCGTCCATGTGCGCGGGTCGCTGCGAGCCGCGCTGCCAGCTCCCGAGGCGCACGCGCCCGGGCCCGCCAAAGGCGACGCGCTTGGCCGAGAGCCGGTAGCCGAGCTCCAGCGGTGGCGCCTCGAGGGAGGCGACCTCGAGGCCATGTACCTCGCGCAGCGCGGCGCGCTTGAGCTCCCGCTGCGCCGGCTCCGCGAGGGTGATGAGCGGGCAGCCGCCGCAGCGCCCCCCGGCCCGGTCGCTGGCCGCGCAGGGGCTCGGGCGCCGCGCCGGGCTGGCCTCGAGCACCTCCTCGAGGACCGCGAAGACGCGCGGCGACTGGCGCGCGACGGCCTCCACCCGGGCCCGGACCCGCTCGCCGGGAAAGGCGCCGGGCACGTGCACCTGCCGGCCCCCGTGGGGACCCACGCCCTCGCCGGACGCGGTGGCGGAGGTGATGCGAAGCTCGAGACGCTGGCCCGCGAGAAGGGTCATGGGCGCGGGGTGGGGTCGGGGTCGGAGTCGGAGTCGGGAACGGGAACAGAGTCGGAAACGGAATCGGAGTCGGAGTCGGGAACGGAATCGGAGTCGGAGTCGGGAACGGAATCGGAGTCGGGAACGGAGTCGGAAACGGGAACGGAGTCGGAAACGGGAACGGAAACGGAGTCGGGAACGGAAACGGAGTCGGGAACGGAAACGGAGTCGGAGACGGCCTCCGCGGGCGGCTCCTTCGTCGTCTTCCGAATCGCCCATACGCAGGCCGCGCACACGGCCCAGCCGATGGGGAGGGCCCAGAGCGGGGGGGGCTCGCCGAGGTCCGTCTCCAGGGTGCGGACGGCGATCACCGCGACGGCGTTGTTCGCGATGTGGGCCACGATGGTGGGCCAGGTGGAGTCGGCGCGGAGCGCGACCCAGGCGAGGAAGTAGCCCACGGGGACGACGCCGATGACGTGGTGCGGATCGGCGTGAATCAGCGCGAAGGTCAGCGCGCTGACGTGAAGGGCCACGGCGCGGCGCCTCAGCGAACGCTGCACGAGACCCCGGAAGAGGATCTCCTCCGTGAAGCCCGGGGTGACCGCCATCATGAAGAGCAGCAGCGCGAGCGGAATGTCGGCCTTGGCGAGCGCGTCGAGGCCCTCGAGGGAGCCGATGGACCAGTCTGGCGCGACCTCCTGGAGCCAGCGCACGAGCGCGTCGGAGGTCGGCCCGAGGGCGAGCACCCCGAGCGCGCCGGCCAGGAAGGTGACCGGATGGGCCCGGCGAAAACCCAGGCCCTCGGAGACGTTCACGCGGTTGAGCCGCGCGATGACGAAGGGCCCGACGAGCATCACGAGCGACTGGCCGAGCAGGCTCAGGCCCACGATGGGCAGGTGCGTCATCACCGCGCGCTGCGCGGCCTGCGGGTCCGTGAGCGTCGCCGGGTCGAGGTCCCCGCTGGCGATGACGATGATGAAGCCCACCATGGCCGCGCCGATGGCCGCCCCGATGGCCAAGAAGAAGAGCAGGACGGCCCCCACGAGGGCCCAGAGCGTCGGGACGCGGTTCCGGCGCGGCGCGGTCGGCACGGTCATGGCTCAGAACACGTAGCGCAGAACCACGTCGCCGTGGATGCCGACGGCCACTTCCCCGTCGAAGCCCTGGAGCCCGTCGTAGACGCGCGCTCCCGTGGCCAGGCCGATGGACGCATGCGCGTTGCGCAGGTGCCAGTCGAAGCCGAGCTGCCCGCCGTAGGCCAGGCCCGCGTCGTCGGCCTGACCGAGGCCGTAGGTGCGGAGCACGTCGCTGAGGGCCAGGCCCACGCCGACCTCGCCGCCGAGCCAGAGCGCCGCCCGCGCGCTCAGGTCGATCTGCGCTCGGATCTCGGCGAAGAAGCCCACCACCTCGAAGACCGTGGGGCTCGGGGGCGCGGGCGCGTCCGTGCGGTGCATGGAGCCCTCCACGGACGCGGCGACCCACAGCCAGCGGAGAAGCTCGTAGCCAAAGGTGAAGCGGAGGTGCGGCCCCGGCCGGGAGAGACGCCCGACGCCGCCGGAGAAGCCCCGGGCGCCCAGATGCAGCTCGAGGAAGAAGCCGTGGCGGTACAGATCGCGCCCGGGCGCGATGGCCTCCGGCGGCAGGCGTTCGGCGTCGAGGCGCGTGGGGTCGGGATCCTCCGTCTGCCCCCCCGGCGTGAGACCCGCGTCCGGGCGCTCCGCCCGGGGCTGCGCCGCGGCCGGGCCGGCCACGGCGACGCACGCGGCGAAGGTCATCAGCGAGAGGGCGAAACGCACCGGGACGACGCTACGCCGGCGGCGCTCAGGGCGCCATCATTCCCGAAGGAAAGAAGGCGACCGGCGCCGGGACCTCCCAGGCGCGGCTCGAGCGCACGATGCGGTCCGCCTCGTCGCGAATCCGGAAGGTGAGCTCGACGACCACGTTGCCGGCGCCGGTGGCGAGGAGCCCGGCCCGGAGCCCGACGAGCGCCGGCACGATGCGCGGGATGAAGGGCAGCGCGCGCGGGTCCGACGCGGACTGGTTGTCCGGGTGCACGATGCGGTTCGCGTTGGTCACGCGCGGGTCGACGACGGTGGCCAGGTCCACGGCGATCTCGTCCGTAAGCTCCTCGCGCACGGTGCCCGAGCGCCGCTCGAAGGGCGCGAGCACGAGCGTCTCTTCGAACTGGTGAAACTCCGGGATCACCTCGTCATCGTCGATGACGAAGCCCGGCACGTACTCGTGGAACTCGTTGATGCCGTCCAGGGTGAAGGTGACGCGCCGGCTGGCGTCGTCGAGGTTCGTGATCGTGAAGTCGACCTCGATGAAGTACTGGCCCCGGCGCACCCAGGGCTGGCGCGGGAAGGGGAGGTCCTCGGCGTCCATGGCCAGGGTGGCCAGCTGCGCCTCGCTCGGCGCCCGAAGCGGGAAGAGCGCACGCTCCTCGACGAGGAAGAGCGACGTGCCCTCGGCCTCCACGAAGGCCGGGGTGTCGGCGGTCAGCGCAAAGGCGAGGACGCCGTTGCCCTCGCCCACGAAGGCCTGATCGGCGCAGCCCGGGCTCGCGGAGAGCGCGAGACCCACGGCAAGGGTGAGAAGCGCCACGGCGGGGTTCGGGAACGGATGAGGCATGATTGCGGACGCTTCAGCCTAGCAAAAATACGGCCCGCGCCGTTGCATGGCGACGCAGGTGAAACCTGAGGCCCTTCGTCGCGTCCATGCACCCGCAACCCGTTTCGTGGCGTTCGTGGGCTCTATCTGGGAAGGTCGGGCCCGCTCGCCGCGTACCGTCGTCGTAGCGGTGTGGAAGGAACCAGCATGACGCGCGTCAGCCTCGCTCTCGGACTTCTTCTTCTCGGTGCCTCCGCGGCGTCCGCCCAGCAGGACCCCTTTGCGCAGCCCACGCAGCCGCCTCCGCCTCCGCCGCCGAGCGCCGTGCCCGTGCAGCAGCAGCCCGCGCCGCTCCCGCCGGTGCAGCAGGCCCCCGTGGCCCAGCGCGGCGCGCGCCAGATCAGCCTCTTCATCCCGCTCACCATTTGGGCGCAGCAGACGGACCTGCTCACGCTGGGCGGCGGCGTCGGCGCCCGCTTCGGCTGGGAGTTCAACAGCCTCGTGCCCCAGCTCGAGGTCGGCATTCACGTGAACCCCGTCGACGGCGCCGACGCCACGCTCAACAACAGCTGGTTCGGGGCCGGCGCGCGGTACCAATTCCTGAACGAGTCGCGCTTCGTGCCCTTTGCCGAAGCCATGCTGCGCTTCAACTTCTTCTCCCTCGTCGTCGATACCGGTGTCGCGTTCGTCGAATCCACGACCGAGCTGCTCTTCGGCGTGCACGTGGGCGGCGGCGTGATCATCGAGATCACCCGGCGCTTCAGCTTCGACGCGCAGCTCAACGTGCACTTCGTCTTCGACTCCGGGAGCGACCTCTTCGTCACCGGCTTCGACAGCGGCTCGACGCAGACGGTGATCGAGCCGCGCTTCGGCGGCACCTTCTACTTCTGACGACGCGCCCTCACACCGCCGCGCGCGCCCGGGGCGTCGCGGCGGTTTCGCGTTCAGCGCTCGGCGCCCGCTCCAGGTGCTTGGCGGCGACCAGGCTCATGGCGCGCTCAGCGAGCGTGGCGATGGTGAGCGAAGGGTTCACGCCGGGGTTGGCGGAGATGGCCGAGCCGTCGATGACGTAGAGGCCCGGGTAACCGTGCACGCGGTGCTGGGCGTCGATGACGCCGTCGGCGGCCGTCGCGCCCATGCACGCGCCGCCGAGGATGTGCGCCGTCGAGGGCACACCCAGAAGCGTCTCCGTCGTCAGCGTCGCGGCGACGCCATCGGTCTTCTCCGCGAAGCGCTCCGCGAGATCCGTGGCCTCCTCCATGAAGGCCGAAGGCGCGAGGCTCGGGTCGTCCACCTCGGTCACCAGCGTGCGCCGGTAGCCCGAGCGCCAGCCGCGGCCGAGGCGCATGCGGAGGGACCCCTCGAGCGTGCGCATGTAGAGCAGCACTTGCGAGTGCTGGGCCATGTCCGGCACGGCGAAGGCCCGGAGCCAGCGGAGCGGATGCCGCGCGAAGGCGCGCAGGCCGCCCCAGACGCGGCCGAGCACCGTTGCGCCCGGGGCGTGCGGCGCCATCAGAAGCCGGAAGAAGCCCGAGCCCGGCCCGTAGCGTACGGGCTCGAGGTGGCTGTGCTCGTCCGTGTGAAGAATGGACGTGATGGCGACGCCCTTGCTGAAGTTCGTGCCCTTCTTGGGCGCGATGATCGCGATGAGCGCCTCGCTGTTCGAGCGCACGAAGTCGCCGAGGCGCGCCGAGAGCTTCGGCAGCCCCTCCGGGTCCTCCTGCATGCGGAGCAGGAGCGGGAGCGTGCCCATGACGCCGCCGGCGAAGATCACCCGATCCGCCGTGACCCGCCCCTGGCCTTTGCCGAAGGTGGGCCTGGTCTCGACCACGTAGCCGCCGGCTGCGCTGCCGCCGTCGCCGCGCGGGCGGACGGCCGTGACCTCGGTCTCGGCGCGTACCTCGGCGCCGTTCTGCTCGGCGAAGTAGAGGTAGTTCTTGTCGAGCGTGTTCTTCGCGCCGACGCGGCAGCCGGTCATGCAGGCGCCGCAATGGGTGCAGCCTGTGCGCTCCGGGCCCTTGCCGTCGAAGTAAGGGTCCGGCGCGGTCTCGCCGGCCTTGCCGAAGTACACGGCCACGTCCGTCGGGTGCATGTGCGCCTCGCGGCCGATGTCCTTGGCGATGTCCCGGATGATCTTGTCGCCCCGCGTCACCACGGGGTTCGGGGCTGCGCCCAGCATGCGCTTGGCCTCGGCGTAGTGCGGCGCGAGCTCGCTCTCCCAATCGGCGAGCCCGCTCCAGGAGCCCTGCTCGAAGAAGGCCCGCTTCGGCGTCGGCAGCGTGTTGGCGTAGACCAGCGAGCCGCCCCCGACGCCCACGCCGTGGAGCACGGTCATGTGCTTGAGGAAGGTCATCTGGAAGATGCCCTTGAGGCCGAGCGCCGGGTTCCACATCCAGCGCTTGAGATCCCAGTTGGTCTTCGGGAAGTCCTTCGCCTCGTAGCGCCGGCCTTTCTCCAGGACGAGCACGCGGTAGCCCTTCTCCGCGAGGCGATGGGCCGAGACGCTGCCGCCGAAGCCCGACCCCACGATGACCCAGTCGTAGTGTGTGTCGTCCACGGCTGCGGAGCCTAGACGATGCCAACAGGTCTGTCAGCAGCCGCCGGGGGCCGCGGGGGTCATCGCTCTTCCTCGTCGAGGAGCAGGCGATAGCTCGCGTAGCGCGCCTCGGCGACGGCGCCCGCGTCCACGGCCTCGCGCACGGCGCAGCGCGGCTCGCTCCGATGCCGACAGTTCCGAAAGGCGCAGGACGCGAGGTAGGGGCGGAACTCGACGAAGCACTGGTCCAGGTGCTCGTCCGGCAGGGCCCAGGTGCCAAGCTCGCGAATGCCCGGCGTGTCGGCCACCCAGCCGCCGGCCACGGGATGCAGCGTCGCCACGCGCGTCGTGTGCCGGCCCTTGCCGTGAGCGGCGCTCGTCGCCGCCACACGGATCGCGAGCCCCGGCGAGAGCGCGTTCAGCAGGCTGCTCTTGCCCACGCCGCTCGGCCCGGCCAAGGCGCTGATGGTGCCCCGCAGCGCCGCCTCGAGATCCGCGAGGCCTGCGCCCTCGGTGGCGCTGACCACGTGCACCGGGTAGCCGAGGTCCACGTAGGAAAGGGCTTGGGCGCGCTGCGCCGTGTCCTCCTGGTCGGCCTTGTTCATCACGAGGCGCGCGCGCACGCGGTTGTGCTCCGCCACGACGAGGAAGCGGTCGAGGAGCCGGGGGCGAAAGGGCGGGTCGCCGAAGGCGAAGACCACGAGGAGCTGGTCGAGGTTTGCGACCAGCACGTCTTCGCGGTGCGTCTGGCCCGGGTGCCTCCGCGAGAACACCGTGCGCCGCGGGAGGACCTCTTCGACGAGGCCCTGACCGGGCTCCGTGGGCGAGATGCGAACGCGGTCGCCGACCACGCAGAGGTCCGTCTTCTTCTTCTCGCGCTTCAGCCGTCCCCGGAGCTTGCAGACGCGGAGGCCCTCAGGCGTGTCGACGTCGAAGAAGCCCGCCTTGGCCTCGAGCACGGTTCCCTCGATGGCCGCGGCTCTTGGCGGCGCCGGGTCCGAGGGCGCGTCGACGCGGGCGCGCCGTGCTGCCTTGCCTTTGCCCTTCGACGTCACCGCGGGCGAGCATGAGGCCCGGAGCTCAGCGGCTCAAACGGCCGCGCGCGACGCTCAGGCGGCGGCTTCCTGCTCGAGCTCCGCGAGGGCCTTGCGGAGATGCTGCACCGCGCGCTTCTGGAGCTGGCAGACGCGGCTCTCGCTGATGCCCATCTTGTCGCCGATCTCCCGGAGGGCCATGCCGCGAAAGAGGCCCATCTCGATGGCCTGGCGCTGACGCTCGGGGAGGTTCGTGATGGCGTCCTTGAGCCGCGCATAGCGGCCCAGGCTGTGCGTGATGTCGTCCGCGAGGCGCTGCGTCGAATCCGGGAGCCGGTTGACCATGGGCTCGAAGTCGCCGGAGGGCGCGTCGATGGACACGAGGCGTCGGGCGGCCACGACGCGGCCGCGCTCCTCCTCCGCCGTACCGGCCGTCTCGCCCGCGCTGTGGCGCACGGCGAGACGCATCTCGTCCCGCGTGCGGAGGTCCATGCGGCGGATGGCGTCGATCATGCGCTGGCGAATGCGCGTGCGAACCCAGGTCTGCTCGGCGATGCCGAAGCCCTGGTAGGTCGACAGCGCCTCGAGCACGGCCACGCGCCCCTCGGCGCGGAGGTCCTCCTCGTCGAGGGCCTGGCCGAGGCTGGCCACGGGCCGAAGACGCCGCGCCATCATGCGCACGATGCCTTCGTAGCGCTCGAGGGCCTCCCGCGCGTCCGCGTTGGACCACTGGAGCCGCTTGTTCCGCTTTGCCTTCGCCTTCGACTTCGCCGCGTTCTTCGTCGCCATGGTCGCCCCATCCTCTCGCCAGGCTCCGTTGGCCCGGGATGAAGCGCCTCCTTTGCGAGGTCCGTACCAGCGGCCGCGCAAAGACGGCCTTCGGCGAAAAACGCTGGAGTTACGTCGCCCTTCCGCGGCGGGCGACGCGGATCATGCCCGCTCCCCTGCACACGCCGAGCGGATCACGACCGATATCGTGCGTTTGTGTGCGAACATGCTCGTTCGTTATCAATCAACATCGCGCATTAAAGCACACTATCGCACGATCCTCCTCAGGAGACTCCGTGCTTTCGCATGCGACGGATGAGCTGGTGGCGGGACAGGCCGAGGACCTTTGCGGCGGCGGTCACGTTGCCTCCGGTCACCCGGAGTGCCTCGACGATTTCGAGGCGCTCCTCGGCCGCGGCCTCGCGCTTGATGTCCTCGAGCGTCGGCCCTCCAGGAGGCGCCGGTCGCGCCGTGGGGCGACGCCGCGCGGCCGGCGGTTCCGGTGGCACGCTCGATCCGTTTCGGGATGTCGCATGCGATCCCACGTCGCCGGCATCGCCAAGGCGCGGGCGTGTCGCCCCGGATCCGCGTCGCGCGGCGCGCAACAGGACCGGGAAGTCCCGCAGCAAGAGCTCGTCGCCCGACGCGAGGAGGAGCGCCTGCTCCACCATGTTGCGGAGCTCGCGCACGTTGCCGGGGAAGCCATAGCGGCGGAGCGCCTCGAGCGCGGGTGCGGCGATGCGCGGGGCCGGTCGGCCGATGGCGCGGGCGTGCTTCTCCGCGAAATGCGTCGCCAGCAGCTCCACGTCGTCGCCTCGCTCGCGCAGCGGCGGCGTCTCGACGCTGAAGCCCGCGAGGCGGTAGAGCAGGTCCTGGCGAAAGCGTCCTTCGGCGACGGCCTGCTCCAGATCCCGGTTCGTCGCCGCGATGATTCGCGCTTCGAGGCGGCGCGTACGTGTGCTGCCGACGCGCGTATACTCCCCCTCCTCGAGGAGCCGGAGCAGCTTCGCCTGCATGCCGAGATCGAGCTCACCGATCTCGTCGAGGAAGAGCGTCCCGTGGCCCGCCGCTTCGACCATGCCGGGCTTCGTGCCCGAGGCGCCGCTGAAGGCGCCCTTTTCGTGACCGAAGATCTCGCTCTCGAAGAGCGTCTCCTGGATGGTCGTGCAATCCACGGCCACGAAGGGCGACGCGGCGCGCCCGGAGCCGGCGTGAATGACCCGAGCGACGATGCCCTTGCCCGTGCCCGTTTCGCCGAGAATCTGCACGGTGACCGTGTCGCTCTGCGCGACCTTGTCGAGGAGCTTGCGGAGTGCGCGCATGGGCAGGCTGTCACCCAGCAGCCCGAGCTCACCGCCGGCGGCGCTCCGAGCGGCCGCGACGCTCCGCTGGAGCCGCGCGGCGCGCGCCGCATTCTGGATGCGGAGCACGCACTCGCGAATGGCCCCGCCCTTGGCGACGTAGTCTTGCGCGCCGCCGTGCATGGCCTTCACGGCGACGTCGAGGTCCGGGAAGGCCGTGGCCATCACGAAGCTCGCTCCCTCGGCGTCCGGTTGGAGCTCCTCCAGGAGGCCGAGGCCGTTGGCGTCGGGAAGCTGGTAGTCGAGCACGACCACGTCTGGCCCCTCCCGAGGGAGGGCTTCCCGGGCCTCGGCGGCGGAGTGCGCGCCGCTCACCTCGAAGCCCTCCGCGCGGAGCGCCCGGGCGAGCGTGCGCTGAAAGAGCACGTCGTCGTCGACGATGAGCACGCGAGCGCTCATCGCGCGGCCCGGATCACGCGCGTATCGGTCACGACGACGTCCACGGGCACGTCGAAGGACGCCGTGGGCACCTCGGGAACGAGCTGGAAGTCGAAGCCTGCGGCGATGCGCACGGCGCCCTCGAGCTCCGGGAGAAGCTTGTCGTAGAAGCCCTTGCCGTAGCCCACGCGATGGCCCCGGGGGTCCGCTGCGAGAAAGGGAACGAGCACCGCGTCCGGGCGAGCGACGACCGGAGCGCCGGGATCCGGCTCCGGAATGCCGTAAGCGCCGCGGACCAGCGCGTCGCCGGGCGCGTGCGCGTGGAGCACGACACGCTGGGCCTCGAGGTCCACACGCGGCAAGGCCAGGAGACCGCCGCGCGCACGATGCGCCGCCGCAAACGCCTCGAGGTCGACCTCGCCGTGAATGGCGACGAAGGCCGCGACGCGGTGCCGGGGCCCGATGTCGGCGAGGTCCAGAAGCGCGCGCGAGACGCGCGCCGATCGAAGCGCCCGCGCCTCCGCTGGGAGGGCCTTGCGCAGCGCCTTCATGCGCCGGCGAAGCTCATGCTTCACCCGCTGCTTCAGCTGCGCCTCATCCGGCGTGCGCCGACCGCCTCGCGGGGCCTCGTTGCGGCCCTCGGGCGCCCCTTTCGGGTGCGTCACGGGGCGGTCCCGAGGTGGGCGTCGATGCGTTCGATGGCGGCGTCGAGCGTGCTCTGCGTCCGCTCCTCGAGATGCGTGAGGCGCGCCCGAGCCTCGGCGAGGTCCTCGGCCAGGGCCAGGGCGACCACGGCCAGCGCCTGCGCGGGGCTGGCCGTCCGGGTGGCTTTGGGGCCCAATGCGTCGATGCGCGCGTTGACGGCCTCCGCGAGGCGTTCCAGGTGCACGGGGTCTGCGTCCGTGGCCATGCGATAGCGCGACCCGGCGATCTCCACGGTCACGCTGCGCTTTTCTTCGACCCCAGCCACCCCCGCACGCTACTGACGCCGACGATTGCCGGTCAAGGTAAGGCCCCCACGCGCCGTGTTAGCGTGCGCCCCGCGAGAGTTGACGATGATCAAGGTGGAGTGTCCGTCGTGCGCAGCGCCGTACGAGCTCGATGAGCGCCGCTTGCCCGAATCCGGGCTCAAGATGCGCTGCCCCAAATGCAGCTCGAGTTTCCACGTGCACCGAGACGGGAGCACGGAGCTCGCGGCGCCGCGGGCCAAAGCGCCTCTCGTACCGGAGTTTCCCGGTGTCACGGACGCTGACCTTCCCGCCCCGAAGTCTCCGACGCCGCCAGGTCTCGACCTCAGCGGCGGCATCGGGGCCGGCGGCATCGACCTGCCGCAGCCGAAGCCGGACGAGCTCCCGGGCGGCGGCCTGGATCTGCCGGCCGTCGCCCCGCTTGCACCGCCGCCGCGCCGCGCCGCGTCGGCGGGCTCCGGCGACGACCTCGACGCGCTGAGCGCCGGGGCGGACCTGCCCGCGCCCAAGGGCGAGGCCCCGCCCCTGGACCTCGATCTGCCGGCGCGAAAGGACCGCATCGCGCCGCCTCCCGTGGCGGACCTCCCGAAGCGCAAGGGCCCGGCGCTGGTCCCGCCTCTCGTGGCGGACCTCCCGACGCGCAAGGGCCCGGCGCTGGCCCCGCCTCCCGTCGCGGACCTGCCCGCGCGAAAGGGAGCGCCGGCCTCCGCCGGCAAGGCCGGCGCCGCCACGGACGACCTCCCCGCACGGAAGGGAGCGCCGGCCCCGCCTCCGGGGGCGGACCTGCCCGTCCGAAAGGCCGACGCCACCGACCTGCCGACGCGCAAGGGCGCGAGCGCGGGCCAGGGGAGCCGGCAGCTCGACTCCCTGGACCTCCCGCGGCCGGGGGAGCCCGGCGACATCGATCTGCCCATGCCGAAGGCGTCGGCCCTCGACTCGCTGGACCTTCCGATGCCGAGCGCAGGGCCGGCGGACCTCCCGGCGCCGAAGGGCGGAGCCACGGACCTTCCGGCGAGGAAGGAGCAGGACCTCCCGGCGCGGAAAGCGGAGGCCTTCGCAGGCCCGGCGCCGAACCTACCGAGCCCTGGCGCGGCGGAGACCGATCTCGCCGGGGCCGTGGACTTGCCCCGCCCGGCCGCGGACAGGCGCCTCGCACCCACGCTTCCCGACGTCGACCTCCCTGCTCTGAAGGACGACGGCGTCGACCTGCCACAGCCCGCGGGCGCCCTCGGCGACCTCGATCTGCCCGTTCCCGTGGGGGAGAGCATCGACTTGCCCATGCCCGCGTCGAACGCCTCGCTCGACGGCCCGCCGGATCTATCGTCGGATCTTCCCCAGGTCGCGCGTCCAGGAACGGCGGAGAGCGTCGACCTGCTCGACGAGGGCG